>JABSOG010000433.1 GCA_013216025.1 Algicola sp.
TGTGTCAAATTGGTACCAGTCATAGTGAAGTCTGGCGTAACCGGTCCGCCGCAACCGCTAAACTTAAAGTTCGAGATGCGGGTTTTCCACTTGCCATTGTCTGAACCGTAATCACTGGTCATCCAGAAAGTACAGTTGTCTACCGGGTCAATCGACAAGTGACTGTAATCACCGTTACGGTCACTGGCGATGTGGCTGTCACCAGCAATAATCACAGTTTCGGTTTGCGTCATGGTGCCGTTTGCATCGCTGGCATGGCGGCCTGTCATACTGATGCCCGGATAAGTGTTCGGACCTGCAATATGATAAGACAAAGCGATGTTGCCGCTGCCGTCCATTGCTGCCGATCCCATGAAACGGTTGTCGGTGCCAGCAGGTGCATAGGTGCCTTCTTGATGCAAAGCCCATTGACCACCACCCGAACGACGCAGTTCGAACCAGCGAATACCTGCGCGATCACTACCACTAACGTCAGTCAAAAAGTTAGCAACGATAGCCTCATGGCCCGCGAATTTACGATACTGGGCGCGATACATGATCACTTCTCGAACCGGATCCAACGTTTGGCTGCTGCCTTTTTGAGTCAAACAACCAAAGCCCTGTGAGCCGGTAGTACAAAATTCAGAGTCAAATTCGCTGATCTCAATGTTGATAGGACCAACCAACTCAGTATTGCCACTGTTGTCATAGTCAGGCTTAAACGTCCAAAGCTCGATGTAGTCTTTGTTTGGGTTGTTGCTGCCCGGGTTGATGATCTCATCATCACGCTGACGGATAAAGATACCCGGATCGCTGCCCGCAGGTCCTGCTGTGGTATCAACATCAACCGGCACCATCATTTGGAAACCAAGGTTGGCCAATTTTGGTGCAGTTTTACGCTGCATTCGAGCAGTTGCGCCAGTCAGCATCTTGTTACGCTCAAGAGCATAAATGCCAGGACCGGCGCTTTCGTTGGTGCCTACGTAATAAGAATCACCGTAACGACCAAATTTTGGATAATCAGGGAATTCAGGTGCTTGGAACTCATAAGCGTGCCAACCGCCAGAAACGGGGTTGTCTGTTTTAGAAACGTAAACACACAAACTGCGTCCTGACTCGTTACTGAACTCGGTCATTACATAGCGTTCAGCTGCTTCATCATAAAATACGATGGGGTCGCCCAGTGAGTTTTTACACTTGTTAACACCAAGGCTCGACATATTAGTAGGCCCTGAAACCTTAGTGCCAGTCGCTTTTTCATAAATAGAGAAAACCGCGCCGCCGCTGCCATTGATAGACTGGATATAGTGGTTTTTACCCACAGTACCAGTAGGATCCGCAGGGTTCACACCTGTGTAGCCGATACCTTCTTGATTGACGTTACCTGCCGCAACCGCATGGTTGAACATGCCCTCGGCTGCGCTTTGCTTTTCAAGCAATGGGTCGCCAGTGTTGGTTACAGGATTAATCGCCGTACGATTAAAAGTATTCAACGCGTTAGGATAGATACGACGAGGAACCGACTTAATTGGGTCGCCCGGCATCCACTGGACTGCCAATGGTAATTCTCTAACGTCACCGTCAAAAGATTCTGCCGCCACGGTGGCCATTAACTCAGCACCAACGTAGGTTTGAGTGGTGTGGTTATCGTCAATGACTGATGCACTGTTTGGGGCACTATCTGCCGCAAGAACAGGGTTTGTGAGGGTCATTGCTGCCAAAACAGAGGTTACCAACGTACTTTTTATTAGAGAACGGTTTATTAACTTCTTCATCTGCAAGCAAGGCTTACGAACGTCTGTCGAAGTGAAAGATGATTTTTTCACGGTTTAACTCCTTCATTGTTTTTATTAAATAAACGTACGCCAGTTGTTATTAGCAAGTGACCGTCCGATACATACATTGCAGGGCACTTGCTATGCGGTACACGGATGTGCCGCCATTTCAACTTGTTGAAATGTGAGCGAAGTTCCACTTGCTTGAACGCAGCGGTTTCCAGAAACCTCACATGGATGTGAGTTTCTGGACGATAACCAGTTCTTTTTTAAAGGCGCACGCAGGCCTACCAATGCTAGTGGGCACCGCTCGCGCAGCAGCCACAGGCATCAATTCTTGAAATTATTGTGTTTGGGTATTACTTAGGTGAAGCTGTTACGGTTTATTTGCCGTTCTGCTTTGAACGACGACCTTGACCTTTGTCGTCTTGCTCGCGGATTGGGTCGCCGGCTTGCCAAGGTTTGGCTTTGGGCAGGTTGCGGATATCGCCGTCAAACGAACTAGGGATAGAAACATAACCACCATGGGGTTTGGTGATCACCTCAACACTGACCGAGCCATTGGGCGCAGAGAGGCTGGCATTCGAATGCGCCTGATTGAGAATAAAACCCAATGAATCATCGGTTTGGGTTACGGGGATAGAGAAGTCACCCAAGTTATGCGCAATCGTTTTGCCGCTAATCTGCACTTCCAAATCAGCCTGCTGGGCGATAGTTGCCTTGATATTGCCGTGATTGGTGTGCACCTTTTGGTTATTTTTCCAAATGATGTTGTACATATCCAAAGTGATGTTGCCAGTGTCTGAATAAGCATTGAGTTCGCCAACCGAGCCCAGCGTAATTTTGCCGCTTTGGGTTTTGGCGGTCAAAGACGAAAAGTGTTTCTTCGCGCCGATATCGCCGTAACTGGTTTCCATTTCGACCGCCACGTACTCGGGCACCACAATCGAAATATCAGTGCGGCCAATCAGATTACCCGCTGGGTCTTTTTGACCATTGGGATACTTAACGCTGATCACCGTCACACCGCCTTCCTCGCTAATATCAAACGATGGGGTAGCCGGTTTGGGGCCTATTTTTTGAATGGTTGCCGAAATACCAATTTGCGCTTCACTGCGAAGGCGCGAACTGATATTGCCATAAAAATTAGTGATCACCACCCGATTGTTTTTGGGTATCTTGCCAATCCAAGTATAGTTTTCTACCACCACGTCCTCCACGCCAAAGCGTTTGTCTGTTTGCGGTTTGCTTTGGTGTGAAGGTACTGGTTCTGCGCAGGCACTTACACTGAGACTGGCCAGTAGCGCCAGTAGACTCAAACGACAACTCATAAATATGCGATTTTTCATGATCCAACCTTTTCATTATTATTTATTATCCAGGCGAACCATCATAGAGACAGACGGTTCGATTCACCGGGATGGTTAACACATGCATTAAAACTAATCAGTTATGTTAATATTTTGCAATATTTTTGCGGTATCAATATGTACAGCTATGTATCGCGAACCCTACAACCACAGGTCAACCAATAACAAATCCCAGCCGTTTAGCACCGCATACAATCACTACAGTTCGATACAACAACCGAACATTTATTTGCACACATCTCAATAAAAACTGACACTTACGAAATGTTGACAATAAATAGGGTCAATGACTAAAAGCCAAAAATACTGTTAAGAAGATAATTTGAATTGATCTAAAGGGCTTTGAAGTAAATGTTAATAAATTGTTATTTTATATTGATGGGTAGGTATGCAGTTATTTATGTCGCATAGAGGAGATTGTAACTTTATGATGGATTGGCTGTTGATGAGCAAAGCCCAACGATAGTGATATTGCACTGATACTGCGCTGATATTACATTGATTATGCATTTATATTGGGCTACATTGAATACATTGATTAATAGAGGATATGCTCATGCAGACAATTCAAACCAGAGTGAATGAAGAACTTAAGACCAAAGCCGATGCATTGTTCAAAGACATGGGGTTGTCAACAACAGACGCCGTCAGAATGTTTTTAACCCAATGTGTTAACGTTGGTGGGTTACCTTTTACACCCACTGGTAAAAAACCCAATGCGCAGACCTTAGCAGCATTAAATGAGACTGGCGGGACTTCATATAAAAGTGTCGAAGCGCTATCTCAACTATGGAAATAATCACCAAAACGCGCTTTGAAAAAGACATCAAAAAGCTCAAGAAAAGGCAGAAGGATTTTTCAAAGTTATCGGTTGTGCTTGGTAAATTGGTCACGAGTGAAAAACTTGACATCAAATATCAAAATCACCCCTTGGTTGGCAATTGGCGCCCATGCTACGAGTTACATATAGAACCTGATTGGTTACTCATTTATTACATTGATACCGATAACAACCAATTAATCTTATATCGAACGGGAAGTCACTCTGATTTATTTTGACCATAGACCTATCTTTGACGATATTTACCCGCACGGATTGTCAAACCGGCAAATTCAAATCATGATAAAAAGCAGAAAACCCCTCGTTAATAAGATAAGTAAGACATCAAATTTATAAAAGTAAATGGGGCATGTATATCAATTGTTACAGCAACCTGATGATGTTTCAAATACAAGGTCGAAACTTACAGATGTCACAAGCTGGCTAATTTCACTTTCGATAATTCAGATTTTAAACGATAAATGCACCAACGGTTGTGTTGCTATAACCAATTGAACATAGTTTAAATTCCTGCTGAATATAACTCAATTAAAAGGATTGTTATGGTGTTCACAAATATGATCCAAAGTGGTTTTGTTAACATTTTATCAACTAGGTTAGAAAAATTGCTTGCTGGTAGGGCAAACGATCACAAGGTCATAGATGCGTTAAAGCAGGCTATTTCAAATCAGCCAAATAAAAACGTTGCCCAATTTAAAGATTTTTTTGCTAGAGCAGTGCAACATTCTGATATTGAAACTGACTACACCACCACTTTTGACCAATTAGTCCAACAACTAGATAACAGCGCAGCGCTGACAAAATTATTGAAAATGGCGCTGTATCCGCCTGAAGATCTGAATTATCAGCTAGAAATTATTGCACAGCAGGTTAAAGCGTATATTGAAGAAAATAATATCAGAATTCCTTCAGCATTGGGCAGCACAACTAACGACTTTGTTGCAAAGCTGTATCAACTGGTAGGTATTTTTATTGAATTGGTTGAACCTGAAGTAACATTAAACGCAGATATAAAGCATTTAAAAGATCAATTGGCTAAGCCTTTACTGCCGCTATGCGCATTACCAATAAAAAGTACAATCAATAACTTCTTTAAATTTAAGTACGATCGTCAGCTTATTACTTTTAAGCCACCAACTGAACTGATGAAAGGCTTGAAGACGTTTCTTATCCCTATACGACAAAACATAGAATTGACCGAACCTGACATTGCAATATTGACACTGCATGGTCAAGGGGGAGTGGGCAAAAGCCGGGTGGCGTTTGAATTATGTTTAGCACAACAGAGTTTGGGTTGGCATTCAGGATTTCTATATCAAGGGCAGTCTAAAGACGTTCTTAAATATCGCTGGGATACACCCACTTTATTGGTGTTTGATTATGCCGCCGAGCGATTGGCAGAGTTAACAGCGCTAGTAGCCGGTTTGCAAGCATGTTTCAGCCAACACGTATTGCGTATACCAGTACGTATACTGTTGCTAGAACGACAATGTAGTGCCAAAACGGGGTGGTTTAAACAACTAAATGAAAATGCTGTTTTAGCCCCCTATTTATCGGTTAGTGGTGCTGACAGCTCAAAAGCTGTGCCGAGTTTAACGGATGATCAATTGCTTGCGCTGGCTGTTGAGTTTTTGTCAATTAGCGGCAGTCTTGTTTCAAAAGACCTTGCCAAGCGCGTTGTTAACAAAGCTAAACAAATTGAAAAAGTACAACCCCGGCCATTAATTATCCAGCTTATAGCTGAGTTATGTCTAGGGGATGAACAGTTAACTTATGGCAGTATTGAAACATTACTCGAAGCTTTATTTCAAAGAGAACAAGCTAATTTACAAAAACTCCGTTTTGGGGCGCAGGTCGCTGAACAATTTTGGCAGGTATTAGCTGTCGCTACATTAACAGGTGGCTTCGAACATCAAGAGTTGAAAAACACCTGTCAGAGTCAACCATTTAAACACTGGTATGAAAAACATATTAACCAAGAAGTACATAGCCTGGTTAATGCCTATTTGGGTGAAGATAACAATGAAGCTACTTTTTGGTTTGGCCTTGAGCCCGATTTGTTAGGTGAATACTTAGTATTACGGCATTGGCGCAATTGGCAAAATGAGGTTTTTTCTCTAAGTGACAATTGGCAAGATAAATTGCAGTGCCATTTGTCTTTAGCGTTCTCGCTAAAGGGGAAAACCACAGATTCTTTAGTGCGTTTATGCCTTGATTTCACCGAAAATAATCCTTTACTCGAAAAAAACTATTACCTTGAGCTGCAACTGAAATGGCTAAAAGAACAGCATACACAAACGGAAGCTTATGCTGAATTTCTAGCGCTATACTTGAGTATTTTACTTATTGGTAGTTATCTAAAAAATGAGAAGCAACAAGTTTTGGATAGATGGCAGCAACTATTGAAATGTTATTCATTACAACCAATATTATGTTTTGCTGAAGCACTTGCCAGCCATCACTTAGCACTTTGTGATAAGCATTTGCCATTTGATGTAGAGCAAAAGAAAAAAGTTGTTAATGATGTATTAAGCATCGCAGAACGGCACAATCAGCCCGCAATATGGCTTCAGGCAGCCCAAGGGATAACGAATCTGCTTAGTAGTATAAGCGAGCTAGATAATCAAACGAGTCAGCAGTATGCCGATAAATTACTGGCACTGGCTGCGAAGCACAATCAGCCCGAAATATGGCTTCAGGCAGCCCAAGGGTTAATGAATCTGATTACTCGTATAAGCGAGCAAGATAACCAAGCGGGTCAGCAGTATGCCGATAAATTATTGGCACTGGCAGCGCAGTACGAACAGCCAGCAATTTGGCTTGAGGCAGCCAAAGGGTTAACGAATCTGCTTACTGGAATAGGCGAGCAAGACAACCAAGTGGGTCAGCAGTATGCCGATAAATTACTAGCACTGGCAGCGCAACACGA
>JABSOG010000434.1 GCA_013216025.1 Algicola sp.
AATATTCAAAGCAGCAGGCAACCGGCAATATCCTCGCCCGACTTGGGTTATGATCGCGTTGTAAATTTGACCGGGACCATGCCCCGGGGTGAGCCATTGACCGCCGAAATGCTGGGGCAGGCGTTTGTTGGCGAATTTCCAAGACTGGACAATCTCACTGTAGAGTCAATGGAAGAACGCTGGCTCGAACAAACATTAACCCAAAGAGTTAGCTTGTGGATCATCCTCACCATGACCGCACTAACCATATTGCTGGCGGCCATTGGCGTAGCGGGGTTGACGCAAATGACCACCTTCCATCGCAAATACGAATTGGCCATTCGCATGGCAACAGGCGCCAAACAAATCAAACTGCTACAGTTTGTGTTAAAAGATGCACTGTGGATGTTGTTAATAGGGCTGGGGCTGGGCTTTGTGATATCTGTTATCGGATACATGCAACTGATACAGGTAATAGATTTGTTACCACCGTTTAATTGGCTTACTATAACGACACTCGATATTGGCTTGGTCGTAGTGGTGTTAATGTCAGTGATATTACCCGCGTGGAAAGTCATTAGAAACGACCCCATGCAGGCTCTGAGAGAAGAATAAACGAATGACGACGCAGGTTGTGAATTGGCAACCTGCGTTCCAAAATATTGGATCAAAAGTACTGCTTTTAAAAATAAACAGAGGACCCTAATAAAACCATGGCCACCATCCTTCTTGCCGATGACGACGAAGACATCAGACTGGCATTATCGTTACTGTTAAGTGGCGAAGGTTATCAAATCCTCGAAGCCGACAGTGCCAAAAACACCATCATTCAAGCCAGCCAACAACAACCCGACCTGATATTACTCGACATGAATTTTAGCCGCGACACCACCAGCGGACAAGAAGGTCTAGAGATACTGGCGCAGTTAAAACCGATGAACATTCCGGTCATTTTGATGACCGCCTGGAGTTCAGTCGAATTGGCCGTCACCGGGTTAAAATGCGGCGCGACAGATTTTGTCGAAAAACCGTGGAACAAACACAAACTGCTCAATAGCATCGCTCAACAACTAAAACTGGCCACGTTAAAAGAAGAACATCAGGGTTATCGCCAACTGCTGGCGGGCGACGACATAAAAGACTGGGTTTGCCATTCGCCCGCCATGCAATCGATTGAACAACTGATTAATCAAATTGCTCCTACTGATGCCAACATCTTGATATTGGGCGAAAACGGCACCGGAAAATCATTGCTGGCACAACGAATTCATCAACTGTCGAGCCGCCATCAAGGCCCGCTAATTAGCGTCAACATGGCGGCAATCCCCGACAACCTGTTCGAAAGCGAGCTATTTGGCCATCAAAAAGGCGCTTTTACCGACGCCAAACAAAACCGCACCGGACGGTTTCAGCTAGCAAACCAAGGGACTTTGTTCTTAGACGAAATTGGTACGTTACCCCTCAACCTACAACCCAAACTGCTCAGAGTGTTAGAAAGCGGCCATTATGAAATATTGGGGTCAAGCCAAACCCAAACCGCCAATGTCAGGCTGATAAGCGCCACCAATGCCGATTTAAGCCAAATGGTTGGCAAAGGGCTGTTTAGGCAAGATTTATTGTATCGACTCAACACCATGGTGATCACCATTCCTCCGTTGAGTCAGCGCAACAATGACATAAAACCGCTGGTGGCACAGTTTATCCGTCAATTTTGCCGAAAATACAACAAACCCAACGTCACTCTTAGCCCGCAGGCATTGAGCATACTGCAAAACAATCGATGGCCGGGTAATATCCGCCAGCTTAGCCATGTGATTGAGCGTGCTGTTTTGCTCAGCACCAGCGATGAAATAACCCCGCAACAACTGATGCTGGATGATGTACAGGCCAGTGAATCCAATAACTCCTTACAACTGCAAAGCCTACCATTACAGACGTTGGAAGAAACTGAGAAACAACTGATAAACCAAGCCATGGGCAAAACTGATGGGCAAGTCATTGAGGCTGCCAAACTGCTGGGTATATCGCGCAACGCATTGTATCGCCGCATGGAAAAACACGGCATAGAACATGACGCATGAACGCAAACTCATCATTGGCCTCAGCCTCACCGTATTCACCCTACTTGGGCTGACCGGTGCATGGGTGCTGGCGTTAAACTGGCATTGGCTGGGCGTTGCCAGTTTACTGTTCGGGTTGTTTTATCCATTGGTTTGGCTGGCCTACCGCTGTTTTGACTTTTGGCAGCAATCGATAATGCGGTTAACCACCTACAGCCAGGTGCTGCAAGAAGGCATTCACAACATCAACATCAGCCAACAAAACCCAGACAACCTGCTGAGCGAATTAAAACAATCAATCGACATACTGGCAAGGGCCAAGCAGCATGATCACAAACAGGCGCAGACAGTACAAAGCCTGCTGGGCAACATTTTGGATTCGTGGACCGTGCCAATTTGCCTGTTTGACTCAAACCTGCGCCTGACATACCGCAACAAAGCGATGAACGAACAAATCTTGCAACCCATGCTTAACGGCACGCAGGCCCAAGACCTTGGATTCGAACAAAAAGACCAGCGGCTCGAACATCCGATATTTGACCACCGCTGGCAGACCCAAACCATCAACTATCAATATCAGGGCGAAAAACACTGGTTGTTTTCAGCCCTTGATATCTCTAACACATTGCACCAAAACCAAAGTATAACCCAACAAAACTTGATCAGAGTATTGAGCCACGAACTGCGCAACTCACTGACTCCAATGGCATCAATGGCCGACACCCTGCTGTCGAACGACACCATAAACGAAGCACAAGTCAGACTGGTTTTGACTCGAATAATGAAGCGAAGCAACGGCCTGCTCGATTTTATCGGCAGCTACAGCCAATTGATGCAACTGCCCAAACCCCAACCTGACTGGTTTGACATGGGTGAGCTTATCAGCGAAGCTCAATCAATGATCCCCAGCCAATGCACCATTACCCGACAAGGTGAAGAACAATGTTTTGGTGACCGCCAACAGCTGTCGCAAGTCTTTATCAACCTGTTCAAAAACGCCAGCGAAAGCCAAAACGACCCCCCGGTAGAGATAAAAATCACACTGTACCAACGTCAACAAAACCAAATCATCGAAGTCACCGACAACGGTCCAGGCTTTGCCAACCTCGACAACGTGCTCACGCCGTTTTATACCACCAAAACCAATGGTTCTGGCATCGGGCTGTCGCTGTGCGCTGAAATTGTTAATCATCATGGTGGCCAGCTTAGTGTGGCTAATTTGATGGCTGGCGATGCGGTGGTCGGGGCTAAGGTTTTGATGCGCTGGCCGATACCGTGAGCTATGATAAAAAACACCAAGCTCGTGTTATTCAGCCAATATTTCTTTACAATTTTCTGGGAAATGAGCAACGATAGCGCGGTTTTTTGTCACTATACTGCAATGCAAGATGACCAAAACCATTAGAGCCGATTATGTTGCAATCATTCAAATTAGTATTAACCTATAGTGTTGTTTTATCAGTGCTTTTTGTTCTCGTCAGTTGTGGTGGTGGCACATCGAGCCCCTCAGTAACCACCGTGCCAACCCCCAGTCCAACACCAGATCCTGTGCCTGTTGATGTGACGTTTTCAGTTGCCGATCTCACCACGGCCTCATCAGCCGAACATTATCCTTTGCCGATGCTCAGCAAATCTGAGCAATACAGTCCTGCATCGGTGGTATTTTCTGGTTCGTTATCCTTTAGTGGCAAAGAATTGATAGCATCCATAGCCGACAGAGACTGGGCAGGTGGCGGGCAAAAACAATTCCCGTCATTTACAGTGCAACTGGTGTCTGATCAACAAAAAATACTGCCGCTACAAAGAGACATTATTTCAACCTGGCAACACAGCAACAGCTTTTGGGATGTAGTGATAGGCACGGGGCAAGTTTGGCAAAACGAGGATGAAGCGGGTTGGCAACATGCGTTTTTGCCGCTGCACTTGGTGTCAAGGCGAGTAGGGCAGGTGAAAAATTGTGTGTTGACGTTTTTGTACAACCAAGACAGCGTTAGCAAAGCCCATGTTCAGTGTGATCAAGAAACCAGCCCATTGGGCGATTACCAGCCGGGCAATATGCGTGGTTTGATAGATGTTCAGTATCAGCCCGAAGATTTTTCCAACAAGGCAGAACTCTTCAATCAACATGACCAGCGATTGGCGAACAGGTTGTCGGTAAGGCCATGGTCAGATATCGATCCTAATGGGGGACTTTTTAACCTGTTTAACACCGATGTGGCGGACCCTTCGTTGCAAAGCATGGGCGCTGCGATTGTCGACAATACCATTTACCTACAAACCCCAATTACTCGCGCTGGGGCTTACCCGTTCCCGGATGAAATGCGCCATGGGGTTTTCTCGGTGACCAAAACAATGGCGGGTGCCTTGTCGCTGTTGTATTTGGCCCAGCGCTATGACCAATCGATATTTGATGAGTTGATCAGCGACCATGTACCGACACTTTCACAACATCCCGGTTGGCAAGGGGTTACCTTTGAACATACTGTTAATATGGCAACAGGCACCGTGGGTGAAGATAACGGCAATTTGATTGTGCCGTTTATACTGGCAGCCTCTGCGCAAGCAGGCATTGATGAAATCGCCAATTTGCCCGATGCCAGTCCATTACCGGGTGCCACCTTTGCATACGCTTCAACCCATACCTTTGTCTTGTCTACCGCGATGCAAAATTATGTGACGGCAAAAGAAGGCAACGGCGTTTATTACTGGGATTTGGTGCGTCAAAATGTGTTGCAAGTGATACATGCCGATGGGTTTTTGCTTCAAACAACGGAAGAAACCAATGGTAAAAAAGGCATTCCAACTTTGGGCTGGGGGGCGTTTCCAACCATCGATGATACCGCCAAAATTGCCTTGCTGTTGCATAACGATGGCCAATATCAACAGCAACAATTACTGCATTACGGTAGAACCCGCGAAGCCTTGGGTAAAACCGGCAAACAGGGATACGCCACTGGCGGCCGGTCGCGTTACAGACATTCTTTTTGGTATCGAGAATACGAGAGCATCACTTGTTCTTTTGATGTGCATTACATGTCGGGGCACGGTGGCAATACGGTCTCTTTCATGCCAAGTGGTGTCATTACGGTGCGCTATATGGATCAGAATAATTACAACCTGTCGCCGATGGCCGCAGCAGCCGAAAACATTCGTTCTTCGTGTGTTATTCGGCGGTAGACTATCAAATGAAAGGGGTCCAAAGCAAAGGATTTAAGTGGCACTTTTAAAATTTTCCATTGTCATTTTTCCACTCTCTACGAGGTGGGATAGGTTCAATAGTATCCCAATGCTCAATGATTATTCCCTGTGAAACACGAAATAAATCATAGAATGAACAGTGCTGACCATCAAATACTCCCTCACTGATACTCAAGACAAAGTTCCCTTGGGCTAAAATACGATGAACTTGAGAATAGGTCATTTTGTATTGGTCTTTTTTTCGTTCACTTAGGGCACAATGCAGATCAGCAATACCATCAGCAAGTAATGGACTGTGTTGGATAAAATTATCATTGCAAACATAGTCTGGTAACAAATCCAGCTTTCGACTGATTAAAATATCATTGACGAATGAAGCAATTTTGTCACGATTAAATTCGGTGAGTTCACGGTCTTCTACTACTACAGAACCATCCAACATGGTTCTACCAGAAATATTGGCTTCTTTCATGGGTTGCATATTATCCCAATGCTCAACAGCAAAACCGTCCTCAAAGCGAAATACTTCAAACGCGGCTTTTAAACTCGTAAAGTCATACTCCATATGTGCAAAGACAAAATCTTTATCTTCAAATGCTCGAATCATATTTACGCGAGGACCGGTCTTGGCTATTTGCTTAAAGAGCGCAGCCAATCCTATGTTGCCCTCTCGCGTGTGGGGGTTATGCTGGATGTACTTGTTTTCATTTACAACCAATGCTGCATCGGGATCGCCCGTCTCAATCCCTTTAAGCAGTTTTCTCACTTTATCTTTATTCGACAGCATTAGTATTCCTCAATAATTACATTTTCAAACCAAACAGTGGGCGGATCCATAACCAGCGCCTGATGAAACATTCGTGAATGAACAAGCAACCAAAGATGGTGAGCGCGCATAACGCAATAAACTCGACGGCAACTGACAGGTTTTGTCTGGTCAGCCAATATCCGGCCATGATAATTAGGGTTTGATGCAAAATGTACCACGAAAATATGGCTTCGCTCATATAGGTCAACGCTTTGCTTGAACGGTTGAACCATTGTTGAGATATGCCCAGTAAGCTCAAGATGCAAAACCATGCATAAGCGGTTTTACGGATGCGTTCACTGTAGCGTTCAATTGGATCTAAATAGGCAAAATCAACATTGTTGTTTTCTCCATACCATACCAGCGAAGCAATTATTGCGATTAAAAATACCATGGCTGAGGCGGGTTTTAGTGCGCGGCCTACTGCTTGCCAAAACGCAGTGTCTTTTGCAATCATGAATCCGAAAACAAAAATAGTGAAGTAGATTTGATGATTGGCCCAATCATCAATCAACGCGTGAGTTGAAGGAAACAGCGGCTTTAACCACAGGCGAAAAATTAAAAAAGGGATCACAGGTATCAGCATGACCACTACCACACCTCGTTTGCCGCTGAGAATTTTACCGCTCAAGCGGCCGCCAATGCCACTCATCAACGATGCCAAAGGTCTAGCAAAAGGTAATAAAACTAGGGTGTAAATCATTAAGTAAACGACATACCACAGGTGATTCCAAGTAGGGATAATGATAGAGAATTGGCTCATGCTGCCAATCAGATACTGTGGATAAAACGCCCAAAATCCTGAATCGATTTCACCACTTTCCAGCAGTTCTAACCAAGATTGGG
>JABSOG010000435.1 GCA_013216025.1 Algicola sp.
TCGCCAGTGTTCAATACTTCATATTGCAAACCAGATTCGGTTACAGTCACTTCATCACGCTTGGCGTTTTCAGCCAAGAACTTGTCGCCTTCAACAGTCATCGTTTTGGCTTTATCGGCATTTTTGGCTTGCATTTGCTCGTTAATGGCTGTGAAAGCTGCGTTCATGTCAGCATCGCTAACAGGACAATCAGTACCGTTCAAGGCATCGGTCAAACCGGCAACAACGGCAGAAACTTCCAATCCGTCAAAAGGATTTGCAGCAAGCTGGTCACCCATTTGACGGCCTACGCCATAACTGGCACGCTGTTCAATAGTGTTATATTCAGACATTAATATCTCTTCTGTTCGTTCAGGTAAAAAGGTTCAGGTAAAAATTACCGCGCTAGTCTATCACATCCATTTAATTTTGCAGGCCATCTTTTGCTTGCAAAAACCAAAAATCACGTTAAAATGACGAAACGTCAAATATGACGATTCGTCATTTTAACAAAGTAGACCAATCAGAAATGAGTTTTTTCTGCAAAAACCGAAGCACCAAAGAATCAAAGTGTATCATTCGCCGGGTCTCTGCCAAGCGTCAGCAAGCCATTGCTGATCGTGAAGCCGAGTTGCTGGTCATTGCCGAGCAGCTGGTTGCCACAGAGGGTTTTGCCAATTTCACGATGGATAAACTCACCAACAACTCTAGTTATTCTAAAGGCACTATTTACAACCACTTCAACAGCAAAGAAGATTTAATCTCGGCCTTATGCATCAAAAGCCTCAAAAAAGAACTTTGTTTGTTCAAACACGCTGCCACTTTTGCTGGCAACTCTCGTGAAAAATGTCTGGCCATTTTATACGCCTATCAAAAACATGCTTTTGAAGACCCCACGCTGTTTATGTGCGTACTGAGTGCCAAAACCCCAGCGGTTATGGAAAAATCTAGCCCCGAACGCCTTGAAAGACAAGAAGAGCTGACCAAAGAAGTCACTCAATTTTGTGATGGTCTGTTTACCGATGCGCTCGAAGACGGCTCTTTGGTGTTAAAACCCGGTGCCGAGCTAAATAGTTTGGTTTTTGCCATGTGGGCCATGTCGTTTGGCACCAACGCCCTGATGGTTTCAGCTGGCGCGTTAGACACAATCAGTCGCTTAGATAACCGCTTAGCCCAATTAGACAACGCTAACCTACTGCTTGACGGTATGGGTTGGCACCCTTTATCCGACCAGTGGAATTACCGAGATACCTGGGGACGCATTGAACAACAACTGTTTACAAACAATCCGGCAACTTAAACCCTGTAATACAAGATCATCATAGATCTTGGCTACACTCTAAACTGCCTTTTTTAAAATCCTTAGTTACTTTTTTTAAACCCTTAATTGACACACCATCAATTAAACGGAGATGATAATGAAACAAACATGGCTCACAATGATCATCCATCGCCCCTGGCTCACGCTACTATTGGGTATATTGGTTATCTTTGGCACAGGTTTTGGTGCTCAAAACCTATATTTTAGAGGCGATTACAAAATCTTCTTTGAAGAAAACAACAGTCAGTTGTTGGCCTTTGAGCAAATGCAGGATGTATTCAACAAAACCAGCAGCGCCAGCATTATCATCGCCCCCAAATCAGGCGATGTCTTTGACAAAGAAACCCTGCAACTTATTCACGAACTCACCGAGCAAGCATGGCAAACCCCCTACTCCACCCGTGTTGATTCGCTGTCGAACTACCAACATACCTGGGCAGAAGACGATGACTTGTTAGTTGAAGCGATGATTTATGACGACACCGAACTCACCGATGAAAAAATACAGTCAATCAAATCAGCGGTGATGAGCGAACCCAATTTAGTTAAACGCATGGTGTCAGAAAAAGGTCATGTCGCCCTCATTAATATCACCGTACAGTTGCCCGAAAAAAACCGTACCGCTGAGATCAGCGAAGTCGCTGAACACGTTAGGGCCTTAAGTGCCAAATTCAAAGCAAATGGCGCGAAAGCCGACTTCTATCACGCCGGTATTATCGTGATGAACCACAGCTTTGCCTCAGAAGCAAAAAAAGACGCATCAACGCTGGTGCCAGCAATGTTTTTAGGCATTCTGATCATGCTCGCCATTTTACTGCGATCAATCGCCAGTACGTTGGTCACTATGTTGATCATCATCACATCGGTGGTCACCACATTGGGCATTGCCGGTTGGGCAGGCTTCTTCCTCAGCACTGCAACGGTTAACGTGCCCACCATTATCATGACATTGGCGGTGGCCGATTGTGTGCATGTGATAGGGTCGATGCTGTACGCGATGCGTCAAGGCAAGACCAAAGAAGAAGCCATCACCGAAAGCATGAAGTTAAACCTAATGCCGATTTTCATTACCAGTATCACCACGGCCATCGGGTTTTTGACCATGAACTTCTCCAACGTGCCAATTTTGCGCGACCTGGGTAACCTTACCGCCATCGGCGTGATGGTCGCCTTTGCGTTCTCGGTTACTCTACTGCCCGCCATGTTGCGTCTGGCGCCAATCAAAGTCACTGCCGAAAAACAAACCTCTGGCCGGATGGAATGGTTTGCCGAATGGGTTATCGCCAAACACCGCATGTTGCTGCCAGTCAGCCTATTTGTTGTGGTGGGTCTGAGCAGCTTTGTGGTACTCAATCAAGTTAACGACGTGGCCACCAAATACTTCGCTAAAAATACCGAGTTCCGTCAGTCTACCGACTTTATGGCCGAAAACCTCAGCGGTATGGCTAATATGGACTTTGCACTCTATACAGGCAAAGAAAGTGGTATCAACGATCCCAAATTCCTCGCACTGGTCGAAAAGTTCACTAAGTGGTTAGAATCCAGACCTGAGGTCGACCACGTTTCAACCATCACCAACACTTTCAAACGACTCAATCAAAACATGCATGGTGACGACCCCAGCTGGTATAAGCTCCCCGAAGAGCAAGCGCTTGCCGCCCAATACTTACTGATGTACGAAATGTCACTGCCCTATGGCCTGGATTTAAACAACCAAATCGACCTCAACAAATCGACCTTGCGTGTGGTCACCACCTTGCGCGATTTGGGCAGCAAAGAATTCACCGCTTTTGAACAAGAAGCCATCCAATGGTTTCAAGACAACGCACCCCATATCGTCATGAATCCGGCCAGTCCATCGCTGATGTTTGCCCACATTGGCGAACAAAACATGCAAAGTATGCTGAAAAGTCTGCCTACCGCGCTTATATTGATTTCACTGTTGCTGATATTTGCCTTAAAATCGCTACGTTTAGGGATTATCTCACTGGTACCGAACGTTGTACCTGCTACAGTGGGTTTTGGTATTTGGGGAATATTCAGCGGCGAAATCAACCTGGGGTTGTCGGTGGTCGCCAGTATGAGTCTTGGTATCATTGTTGATGATACCGTGCACTTTCTCAGCAAATATAAACACGCCAGAGAGCTTGGCAAAAACGCCGAAGAAGCGGTTCGTTACTCGTTCCACAGTGTTGGTCGAGCGTTATGGATCACCACCTTGGTGTTGAGCGTTGGTTTTGCAGTATTGGCCATGTCTAGCTTCCGACTTAACTCGGACATGGGCATGCTAACCGGACTGATCTTGATAGTGGCGTTGGCAGTGGACTTTTTGTTCTTGCCAGCCTTTTTAATGGTATTCGATAAAGACAAAGAAGGAACATTGCAAAATGAACATGCTAGCGCGCAATAAAAAAAATCTCGGCAGACTGTCTCTGCCCAAGCTGTCTCTGGCCCGGCTGTCTCTGGCCCGGCTGTCTCTGGCCCGGCTGTCTCTAAGTAACCTGTTAATGCTGGCCACACTGGTCAGCGGTTTATCGACACCGCTCGCCACTGCACAAACAGGTGAAGAAAAAGGCCTAGCACAGGCCAAAGAACGCAAGGCCCGCGATATCGGCTGGGGCGACTCGGTAGCCAAAACCTCAATGGTCTTGCGCAATAAAAAAGGCGATGAGGCGACACGAAAAATGCGACTCAAATCACTCGAAGTTTTAGATGATGGCGATAAAGGGCTGACCATATTCGACCAGCCGCGTGACGTTAAAGGCACCGCGTTCTTGAACTTCTCACACGCCATCAAACCCGACGAGCAATGGTTATTCTTGCCGGCGTTAAAAAGAGTTAAGCGTATTTCGTCGCGCAACAAATCAGGTCCTTTTATGGGCAGCGAATTTTCGTACGAAGATTTAAGTTCGTTTGAAATCGAAAAATACAACTACAACTACTTGCGTGACGAAACCGTTAATGGCCTAGATTGCTTTGTTGTAGAACAAACGCCAAACGACAAATACTCAGGTTACACCAAGTTGCTGGTATGGACCGACAAAGAACATTACCGAGTGCAGAAAATTGAATTTTACGACCGCAAGAGATCGTTGCTCAAAACCCTGACCTTCAACGACTACAAACAGTATTTAAACAAATACTGGCGTTCACAAAAGCTCAGCATGATTAACCACCAAACAGGTAAAAGCACCGACTTTATAACCCATGAGCTTTCATTCAAAACCGGTTTGACAGACAAAGACTTTAACAAAGCCAGTTTGAAGCGGGCTAGATAACCAGGATCATAGAAAACTTGAAAAAAATACTCTTAACAGGACTGCTGTCTGCTTTGCTGCCATTAAATGCAGCAGCAGAGTCAGAATTAACCGGTAAAGTCGTCGCCGAATCACGATTTTTCGTCGAAGATGCATCCTTTGCCAATCAAACCGATAACCAATTTTCACTGTCGATGGAAGCCGAATGGTATAACGACTGGAATGACGGCATCGACAGCATCACCTTCAAACCGTTTTTTCGCTATGACAGTGAAGACAGCGAACGAACCCACGGCGATATTCGCGAACTGCTGTGGTTGCACGTTGGTGAAGACTGGGAACTGCGCACCGGTATCGGCAAAGTTTACTGGGGCGTCACCGAGTCACAGCATTTGGTTGACGTTGTCAACCAAACCGACAATGTAGAAGCCATCGACGGCGAACAAAAACTAGGTCAACCGATGGTGCATCTGAGTTTGATCAAAGAATGGGGCACCATCGACGCCTTTGTGTTGCCTTGGTTTAGAGAAAGTAATTTTGCCTCGCTCGATGGTCGCTTTCGCCCCGGGTTAGAAATCAAAGCTGAACAAGCCTTATTCGAATCAGGTGCCGAAGAAAGACACGTAGATTTTGCCCTGCGCTGGAGCCATACCATAGAAGATTGGGATGTGGGACTGTCGTACTTTAACGGCACCGACCGCAACGCCGGATTTAAACCAGGCTTTGACAATGCAGTCTACCTAAAACCTTACTATGCCCAAATGGAGCAGTTTGGTGCAGACATTCAGGCGACAATTGAGTCTTGGTTATGGAAAGTCGAAGTGATCCATCGTAAAACCGATGCCGACTCGTTCACTGCAATGACCGGCGGTTTCGAATATACCATAGGTGGCGTATTTGATACCGTTTGGGACTTAGGATTACTCGCCGAATACCAATACGATGAGCGCGATGATTTGGTGATAGCCCCGGGCCAAAACGATCTATTCTTTGGCTCAAGAATCGCCTTTAATGACGCAGACGGTACCGAGTTGCTGTTTGGATTAGTGCAAGATTTAGATCGCTCCAGCAGCCGCAGTGGGTTATTGGAGGCCAGCAGCCGAATTAACGACAACTGGAAATGGCGTGTTGATGCTTGGTTCTTCCAATCTGACACCGTTAACGAAGTCACCTATGCTGTACGCAAAGACGATTTTCTTCAATTCAGCTTAGAGTATTATTTTTAACTCGATGTAGAAGTGGCGTCCCCGCCGCGATAAAAGATGAAATCTTTCTGGAGAATGTGACAATAATCTGGGATATTGATGATTGGTCTTTGACCAATATCGCGCCGGGACGGCCCTCCTACTAATTGTAAAAGGCAAAAACCATGAGCAAACTCAGTATCATCATCCCATTGCCAAACCACGACTTTGATCCCACAGAAGTCGCTGTACCTTGGCAGATTTTGACCCAACAGGGTTTTAATGTTGAGTTTGCCACTGTTGACGGCGACTGCCCTTGTGCCGACCCATTGATGATATCCGGAGAAGAACTCGACCCATGGGGTTGTATCCCTGTACTGAAAAAAATTCGTTTGATTGGCCTAACACTTCGAGCCGATGGACCAGCGCGCAAAGCCTACGCGGCACTTGAGCAAGACCACAACTTTACCCACCCAAAAACGTTCGCCCAAATGAACGTTGCCGATTATGCAGGCCTATTATTACCCGGAGGTCATGCACCAAGAATGATCCCCTACCTCGAAAACCCGCAACTCCAGCAGTTTATCGCCGAGTTTTTCGAAACCACCAACGATAGCGGTCAGCACAAACCCATCGCCGCCGTTTGTCATGGCGTATTATTGGTGGCCCGGTCGATATCACCCACCACCAACCGCTCAGTATTGTATGGCAAAAAAACCACCGCATTGACTTGGAAGTTAGAAAGTACCGCGTGGTTTTTGACCAAGTTTTTTGCCCGTTTTTGGGATCCAAAATACTATCGAACCTACCGCGAAGAAAACGGCGAAAAATTTGGCTATTGGAGCGTCGAAAAAGAAGTCACGCGAGCGCTAAAATCAGATGCTGACTTTATCGACGTGCCCAGAGGTACCGCCAACTTCTTAACAAAAACCTCTGGCCTTGCCCGAGACAGAATCAATAACGACAAACCGGCTTGGGTGGTACAAGACGGTAATTACCTTTCCGCCCGCTGGCCCGGCGATGCCCATACCTTAGGACTGAAATTTGTTGAGTTGCTTAAAGCAGACAATTAATACCAATCGCATTAATTTACGGGTCTACTTTTTGGTCGGGTAAAATGGTCAATGACAAGGCATTAATTGCCGTATG
>JABSOG010000436.1 GCA_013216025.1 Algicola sp.
TGAGATTTGTATCCATTGATAAGTGCTAATCGTGCCATCGCTGTCGGTAGCACTGCCGGAAAGTGTGACCGCGACTTGCTCGTTTACAGCCTGATCGCTCCCAGCGACAGCAACAGGTGCCTGATTCGTCGGTATTGGCGTGACTGTACCCCCGCCGCCACACGCGGTTAACGTGGTCATAAGCAATACGGTTATAAGGTTTTTGGGGAAAGTGCGGACGCGTTTTGAGGCTGGTGCTGTGATAAACGAGCTTTGATTTGTTTTACTTTTCATTGTGTATGACTTCCTGATTAAATTACTGATGGAGCTCCGATTGATGTTCCGTGCCTTTTTATCAAATTGTCCATCGGTTGTCTATAATTTGACTGAATCAACTTGTATCATTTTGTAATTGGACCGTGTGAGGGTTATTGTAGATTTTATTTTATGCCAATGAGGTGTTTGGGATTGATTTTTGTATCGCAAATATCGGATGTTCCGCCGTAGGGTGCGTTCGGCGCACCATTGACCTTGAACCCAACGCCAAACCTTTGATATTTAGTACTTACCATTTAAATACCTATGGCTGGGCAAGGTCTTGAACCGGAAGTCTAAGTTTTAAGAATTATTCAATGGTAACGTGAGTAAGATTACAAATATTGCTGGTATCTTTGTTGTAGACTACTTTGACTTTCTTATTGCCCATTTTTGCTGCCAATAACATGGACAGCTGACCTTTTCCAGACGGAGTCGTCAGGTCGAAGTAAACAACACCATATTGGCAAGATAATGTGAACCCTTCGGCCACCCTAATATAGCCTTTGTCGCCTGTTTCAACCGTCACATTAGCTATCGTTCTATTGTCGTCAGCTGGGGCTGCAAAGGCCTGAAATAACAACATCCCTAATACTAGTATTAACCTTTTTTCATGGTGTTCTCCTATTTACTATAACGATCATATTTTAACCTATTGTCAATAAGCTGCTGACAATAAAGTACTCGTATATTAACCCAACAGCGGTCTGTTTACTAAGTTAATTTATTGAACGACCGTTATGCGAACAAAACAGTCTTTTGTAGGCGTTTGCCAACCGTCACTCCACCAGTTATATTCTATTCACGCTAAATTTTAACACCAAAATAGGAAGCCGTTAGAACATGAGCGAAACCTTCACGCCATCGACAAAAAACATACTCATTGTTGATCTCAATAATGAAGCCCCGTTTCCGACACTGGCTGTCGGTTATTTGAGCACACCGCTCAAACAGGCCGGTTATAATGTCGAAGTGTATTCTCCTCTGGCATTCGGGGTCAGTCCGTTGACCAGAGACGTTGAAGAAACCTTGCTTAATTATTTGGCTGTTCGCATCCGTCTTGCCACTCATCCCTTGATCGAATGGACAAATGACCTGCTTTACAACCTCTATACCAAAGTCCGGTTCCGCCCTACCCGACCTTTTATCAACAAAACCAAAGAGGTGATCAAGGCCAAAAGCCATGACTTGATTCTGGTGTCTGCTTATTTACAATATGACCGCTTGTTTGAAGTGATAGCCGCACAGGCGAAAAGCGAGGGGATACCCCTGCTATTGGGCGGTCCGTTTTTCAATTATCCCGAGGTCAATGAACAATGGATTGATATTCAGGGCGTTACGGCCATTTTTGGCGGGGAACCGGAGTTTGTACTAGAAAACCTGGTCCGCGACATGTTAACCCAGTCAGATATTTCTTTGTATCCGGGCATCTTTACCCGCAACAAGCAACTCACCGGTCGTGCTGCCCCGCCGCTAGAATTAACCGAAAAGCTGCCCATCCCTAATTTTGACTATTATAATTGGCCAGAAAAAGAACGCCGAGTGTTGCCGATAATGGCAGCCAGAGGCTGTGGCTGGGGCAAGTGCCTCTTTTGCAGTGATATCACCACCGCCAGTACTCGTACATTTCGTTCTCGGCCCTTGCAGACCTTGCTTGACGAACTGCAATCTCAATCTGAAAAATATCACAGCCGCAACTTTATCTTTTTTGACAGCAAGTTAAATTCAAACCTCGAAATCTGGTATGGCTTAATTGAACACTTTCAAAGCATCGTACCACAAGCCAAATGGGTCGCGACCGTGCATGTCGACGGCAAAGGCGAAAACGGTCTTGAAGCCGATACGCTGAAAAAAGCGTTTGCCGCTGGCTTAAGACGAATGAGCTTTGGCCTAGAAACCGGCAGTCAAAGACTCAATAATCGAATGCGTAAAGGCACTAAAATGCAGCGCAATGCCGAGTTTGTCCAAGCGGCCAGCGTGGCAGGGATCAGTGTCAGAACCACGGTAATGGTGGGTTACCCCGGCGAAACAGGCGAAGATATTGAACAAACCATCGAATTTTTAACCGCCCACCAAGCCTTTATCGACCGAGTCGCCATGTCAAAGTTCAAAGCGATACCCGGCACCGGATTTGGCGAGCGTTACAACAGAAGACCGCAAATTTACCCCACCATTAAAAATTTAAAGTGGAATTTTCGTTTTGCCAGAGCCACTTACACCTTTACCACCGACGACAAGCCGCGTTACCGGCGTGCCAAAGCTAAGTTGATCAAGCTGGTTCACCAGATGAACAAAAGGCCGTTAACCGATACAGCTCAAGTCTTTAACGGACTGATGTAAGCGGCCTTGCCTGTTTTTAAGGTGTCTACAAAGGGAGTAATAATTGAAGCTTTTTAACAAACCTGAAAAACCCAAAGCGTTGTTACTCATTTACGGCACTGGTGGCCATGAAGTGCAAATGCGCCGCCTAATGGGTTTGACTGGCGAACAATGGGATCAAGATATCCACAAGGTTGCGATTCATGAACCCGGTGCCCAGCTTATTGAGGGCATCAGCTACGGTTTTGAATTAACGGCTTTACGAACCAAGCAACGCAGTTGGCGCAGTGGGCTTCAATCTGTCGTTTGTGTGGTTTGTAGTGTTTTTGTACTATGGCGAGTCATCCGTCAATTCGATGTTCGCTGTGCCATTACAACCGGACCGGGCATTGCCATCCCCATTGCCTTGATGTTGCGGCTGCTGGGTAAAAAAATTATTCATGTTGAAACTTGGTCAAGATTCTGTAGTAAATCACTCACCGGCAGATTTATGTACCACCTAGCCACCACTTTTTACTTTCAAAACCAATCGTTACAACGTTTTTATCCCAAAGGCATATGGAGCGGCCGGTTATGAATATTTTTGTCACCGTAGGCACCACGGCATTTGACGCTTTATTTGAACAGTGCGATAGGCTTGCCCAGCGGCCTGATTGGCAGCTAACGGGTCAAATTGCCGATGGCAATTATCACCCCAAAAACTTTCAGAGCGTGCGTTTCACCGATGATATAGGTGCCCTTTGTGTGGCCGCCGACTTAATTATCACTCATGCAGGTGCAGGCACGGTGTTTGAATTGCTCGAAAGTCATAAAAAGCTGATTTTGGTGCCCAATACCACTCGCAAAGATCCCCATCAAATAGAAATGGCGAATTATGTCACCGCAAACCGATACGGTTTGGTCTGTGATGATTTGAGCCAATTGGAGGCCTTGATTTTGTCCAGTGAAAATTTTACGCCGCAACCCTACAGTAAAACAGATTTTTTCAAGACCGAAGAAATCATCAATCAAATCAATGCACTATACCGGTGATTTAAAGGTCGATTATAACAATGCAAAATAAGGATAAACGCCGAGTCATCCTAGTATCAAACATGTATCCGTCTAAGCACAGTCCGGCACATGGGACGTTTGTCAAAAACAGTGCACAGCAGCTGATAGCCAACGGTTTTGAGCTAAAAAAGGTGGTGATTAACCGATTGTATCGGTCTAAGTTCGCCAAATTGGCGGCTTATTTGTCTTTTATTGCCAGAGGGGTTTGGGTGCTTTTAACCAGTCGGTCAAGCGACATTGTTTATGTTCATTTCGCGTCTTTTTCGGGGATCCCCGTGATACTGGCCTCGGCGTTTAAAAAACTGACCGTGATCACCAACGTTCATGGCGGCGATGTCCTTGATTGTCCCTCATTGGCCAAAAGCACCACACTGCTTACCCGTTTTTTATCACTAAAAACCCTCAAAAGATCGCATACCGTCATTGTGCCGAGTCACTTTGCCCGCCAATGGATGATTGAACACTTTGAAATAGACAGTAACAGGTTATTTGTCAGCCCTTCTCGCGGCATCGAGCTTGACCTATTTAAACCTGATGGTAACCAAAAAAGGGGTGCCGACAAACCGGTGTTTGGTTACGTTGGCCGGTTAGACCCGGGCAAAGGTTTGCCTTGCCTGCTCGACGCATTTGCCCAGTTGTTGCGCCAGCATGGCGAAGCTGAACTTCATATTGTTGGCAGTGGCAAACTCAAAACCGACCTCAACAGGCAAGTGAGTCGGTTGAACATGACCACCAACGTTCACTTTCATGGCGTATTTGAGCAACAGCAATTACCGCCATTGTACAACCAATTTGATTATCTGGTATTTCCGACAGAACTGACTGAAACCTTGGGTTTGGTTGGCCTAGAATCTATGGCCACAGGGGTGCCAGTAATAGCACCATTTGAGGCCGGTATCACCGCCTACCTTTGTCATAACAGTAATGGTTTAAGCTTTGTCGCAGCAGATGAACACTCATTGTGCCAAGCACTTGTTAAGGCAGTCGACATGCCAGCCCAGAACTACCAATCACTTTGCGCTGGGGCCTTAAAAACCGCAGCCCGCTACGATAGTAAAAAGGTCGGGCAGGCACTAGGAGAGTTGTTTCGGGCGTTGCCGTAGGTGAAGTGAAACGACAGGTTTCGTTGTTACCACCTTTATATGGACGACAGTCGTATGAACTACTGGTTGATTGTGCACCTTTACGCACATACAAGTCACCATCACCCAATACCTGGGTATAATGCTGCCATTGCCCTTGATTGATTGAAATATTATTAATAGTTTCATCAATTGGCGTTGGTGTTCCGCCAGTACTGCCCTTCGCCAGCTCTGCAGCATCCGCCCTGCCCTGTTCGGCGTCTTTATTATTACCGCTGTCTACTTGCCGATTTTTGCCTTAACCGGTGTCGATAATTTCATTATCATCAAACCGCGCGATAAATACCGGCATAGGCTCAGAAGTACAGCATAACCCGAAGTCGGGTATGGTCTTTACTTACAGTTGTGTCAATCGACAGGCACCATCACAATGGCTTAATGTTAATTAAATTTCACAAAATTAACATTTAATGTAACATGTAAGCCCTTACTTGAATGTTAATCAACCATAAACCCCAACTACAGGCCATTTAATAACAATGAGAACATTATTAGCCAACACTAAACCCGCCCGATTATTGTCGGTGCTCGCTTTTATTTGTATCAGTTTCGCTGCCCAGGCGGGCAACGACAAAGACAAGAGCAAACACAAAATAAAATTCAAGGTGCTGCAAAATACCAGCTATGGAGACTGTGCTTATGCGGGTGAAGTGGTGCTTGACGCCAGATACAAGTTTCATAAGGCCAAATCAGGTCAGTTGAGCGTGCAAAGCAGCAGCGATGGCCAAAGCTACGTTGAACTGCTAAACCTGCAACTCGACGGCCGACGGGGCCATGTGCCGTTAACGTTCGATGGCGGACAGTGCAGTAAGGACCTGCGCCTTACCCTTAACGCCGATTAATCGACCACTATAACAATAAAGGTTTACTTCATGTTTACATTCAAACGCTGTTTATCCAGCCTCCTTGGCTGGTTACCGGTGGCAGCACTGTCACTCGGTGCCTCTTTCACAGCCTTAGCCGAAGTGCCAGGACTGAGCGCAACCAGCTTCCGGGTTGATGAATCCGGCGCAGCAACGTACAACATCGCCATTAAGGCACCCAAAGGCACCGCCGGAGTTACCCCCGCCATTTCATTGACTTATTCAAGCAACAATATCATCGAAGGTCCATTGGGCGTTGGCTGGTCATTGTCAGGTTTATCATCGATTTACCGTTGTCCGCAAACCCCCATCCATGACAACGGCAACATTCGTGGCGTCGAATACGACAGCGAAGATAAGTTTTGTCTTGACGGCCAACGGCTGATATTAAAATCAGGCACTTATGGCGCACCGAATTCAACTTATCGCACCGAAATTGATGGTTTTACCACCATCACCTCCATAGGGGGCAATAGCACCAACGGTCCGCAGTATTTTAAAGTCGAAAACAAGGCGGGCGAAAGGCACTTTTACGGCAATTCTGCCTCGATAAACTCAGCCTTTACTGATCATACCGACGCTTTTGTCGAACCTGGCGGATTTAGTGAGGGTGTATTGGCCAAGAGCTGGGCAATCAAAGTGATCAAAGACGTTAAAGAGAACTATATATTATTTAACTACGCCAAAGACACCAGCGCTGGCACTTTTTACATCGACAACATTGAATATACCGGTAACCTTACTAAAGGCACCGCGCCCTATGCAAAAGTTGATTTCATCTATCAAGACCACGACAAAGGTTTCAAGGGTTATCAGGCCGGTGGTTATATCAATAATAATAAGCGGATTAAGCGCATCGACACCAAAGTCGATAACGACGTTTACCGTTCGTACTTTTTAAACTATGAAAGCTCTGACTTTATTGAAGAGCGCACCCTGTTAACCTCGGTGCAAGAATGTCCAGACAACGA
>JABSOG010000437.1 GCA_013216025.1 Algicola sp.
ATTTGCCAATGCTCAATACAATTTGGCCGTGTTGTATGACAATGGACAAGGGGTAAAACAAGATGCCAACAGAGCCATAGCATTGTATGCCAAAGCCGCTGAACAAGGGTTGCCCAACGCGCAATATAATTTGGCTTATGCCTATGCCAAAGGGCTAAGCGTACAACAAAATACGGCAATGGCGCTGATGTGGTACTCAAAAGCGTCTGAACAGGGTTTGGGTAATGCCCACTTAATGCTGGGGATAATGCATGCAAACGGTCAAGGCACAACACAAGACTTCGCTCAAGCCAAAGTGCTGTTTGACAAAGCCTGCGAGACCGGTGTTCAAACCGGTTGTGACAATGCCAAAATGCTGGAAAAGCAATTGACCAAGCCATAACGGTCAATAACGGTGGTCATGTGCAGGGCTATTTCTTTTCTCGCCAATAAATCACTCGATCATTGCCCCTAAAAACCCCGAAGGTTGCCATTGCAAAAGGGTTTTCATCATAGGGGCCATCGCTTTGTCCGTCGACGTTAAGCCAATCATACATTAGCCAATCTGGCACCGTAAAACCAAACTTAACACCACCGCGACTACCTGTGCCGGGTGCCAGTAACTGCGCCGACATGGTTGCGCCAGAAATAAAAGTGCCATTGCCAGTTGCAGAGGTCACCGCTGGGGCCAAATCGATATCGGTTATTGCCCCATCATTGTCAGCATCAAAAGTAGTGAAGTTATCACTGGTATTGGTCACGAACTTAATGCCGTCGAAATACTGTAACGACATCGGCATTGATAAATTGGCCGCCTCAGATCCATAACTGTTACCAATCACCCAGCGCCCAAAACGAAGTTCTACGCCACTGGGCCCAAGCGTTAAAACACCATTGTTAACATCAGCATCAGTATCATTGGCTGCAATGCCATCAGCATCGGTTACCGAGGTAATTTGCAAGTCGATATCACTGGTAAAAGCCTCAACAACAGCATTGGCTTCTTTGATATAAACAAAATGGTCGGTTACTGCAAATTCATAAGTCACTACGCCGTTTAAGGGAGTCAAGGTTGGGGTGCCAAGATTGGCCACCAAATTAACATTGTTAATGCCATCAGCCCCGAGTTGCGTTGCATCCTCGGTCGGCACCACCCGAACAATACCTTGTGCCTGCATTGTCGCAAAAGTACCGGTATAGTTGAGCGTGGTATCACCTGCCAGCGATTTGGCAGTCGCGGTAAACTTGGGCACCAGCGTATAACCTATTTTGCCATTGGCTGGCACAACGTCACTCATTTGACCTGTATAAACAAAGGGATTACCGCCACTTAGGCTGCCTTCGAGTGTTGTTGACAATATAAAGTTGCCCGGCGTAAATCGACCGATATGACCACTGGTTGATTCTGGCACCGTGGTCCCCAAATAACCATTCACAGTGGGTGTTGCAGTAACCGTAAATACACCAACCTCCGATACGGTCTGATTGGTGATGGTATTCACGCCATTATCACCTGCCAGTATGTTGACACTGGTCACCCCCAAAGTCACCGGATTGCCCAATGACGGCGCAACAGTGTTTACGCTAAGGGCGATGTTATCTAGGGCAAAGTTCGGCGTTATTGTATTATCGGCGCAAGCAGCCATAACGGCCAAATTAAAAGGTGCCCCAGCGGCTTTAAATACCGAACACGTTACATCACCACTAACGCACTGAGCACTGATATCGGTGCTGGCAAACAATAGCTGTGCAGGTGTCGCAATCGCGGTCACTGACGAAGAAGCTAAACCAGCAGACCCTGCGTCACTAACATCTATGCGTATTTGCCCGGCATCAGCATAATTGAATGCCAAAGTTGCACTGCCTGTACTGTCAAAGTTTACCGTTCTAGTTTGGCTCACCGTTGCTGGGGCCATAGTGGTCGAGGCCAAAGTCGGCAGCTTTGTGCCCGTTAAAGGGTTTAGGTAATTAAACGCAAAATCAACCGACTGATTGCCAATGTAGGCCGGGGCACAACTGACGCCCGTATCGCTAAGTTTAACAGCCTTAATCACCAAATCGGTGTTACCGCACGATTGATGATTGGCCAATGTCACCAAATAACCACTGCTTTGAAAATCAATATTACAATTGGGATCGCAAACAATGCCACTGTCGGCAGCGGGTGTCGACGTTGCCCCCAAAGTCACCGTTTCAGCACTCGTATGGGATAAGGATACGCTAATCCCGTTAGTACTGCCCCCTGGTATTGTGACCGGGTTTTGACTCCAGCTAGAAGCACCACCCGTGGTGCTCAACATTACGTCTATATCAACCGCCGATGTTATTGTACAGCCGACATCTGCACAGGCTTTAACGGTCAATGCCACTGGTGAACAAGTCAATGCATTGCCCAAATGCGTCACCTCAATGTGATGGACAGCAGATGCGCCACCACATGCACCACTGGTCGCAGTGAATTCATTCGCCCCAATAGAATACGGATTACCATGATTGTTCAAGCTGTGAAAACGCAGAACTTTCGTTCCACTGCCGTCAAACGTAAAGTTCTGCACACTGGCATTCTTCTGTGCTTCAAAAATATAATTTGGTGTTGTTGCAGTTCCTTTAAGGCCAAATTCGGCCATCCCAATATAAGATGGATCGCCGTGATTGTTAATCGTGACAAGCCGCGCACCGACCACACCCGAGACCACATCTGCACTATCGAGCGCGATGGTTTGCACACTGGTACTCATCGCCAAAGTAAACGTATGAGAAGGCCCCACTGAATCGCCCAATATTTCAAACTCTCGAATGCCAGTATAAGAAGGATCGCCATGGTTATTAATGGTGATCAATTTAACATCGGTAACGTCTACCGGGATGTCAGCACTGTCAAGAATGAACGTTTCGCCATTGCCATGCATCGCCGCAGTGAAGGTTTTGTTTTTGGTGATTGACGGCCCAAGAAACTTGATTTCTCTGGCGCCAATATATGATGGGTCGCCATGGTTTTTGATGGTGATCAGCCGAATATCGGTGACATTTTCGGGTTGTGCCGCTTCGTCAAGCGTAAAAGTTTCGCCATTGCTGTGCATGGCCGCTTCAAAGACATCGCTGAGCGTGACTGACGGGCCAAAAATACCAAACTCGCGTGCGCCAACGGCATAGAGATCACCATGATTGTTAATTGTTCGCAATCGTACATCGGTCACGTTTTGCGGTTGCTGGGCCACGTCGATATTAAACGTTTCACCAGTGCTGTTCATCGAGGCGATAAAAGTATATGAGGGACCTACAGAGTTACCGGAAAAAACCAACTCCCTTGCCCCGGTGTAAGACGGGTCGCCATGATTGCTCAAAGTCCTCATTCGCGTTGCGGTCACATTGCTGTAAGGCCCCACTGCCCAGCTTTGTTCTGTGCTGCTCATATTGGCATTAAAAACGCTGCCGCCGCCCGGCGCAGCAACACTTTGCCACCCGCCGCCAGACACTTGTATATCGATTTCGAAAGTCGCCACGCTGCGGTCATCGGTACCATAATTTCTCAACCCTATGGTGTCGAGGTTAACCCCATTGCCCGTACTGCCATCGTTATTGGTATCAAAAGCAAACGTCAAAGTATTGGTTTGTTTATTCGACAACCAGCGGGTGTTTTGGTCGCCATCGTGCAAATTGTCGGCGCCCCAACTGGTGGTATTGAGTTGGCTGTCGATGCTGGTCAATGTGCCGCCATGCCAGGCCAGCGCAAAATTATAACCGCCTTGCCCAGCAACAGACCCAGACACCGGCAGCTTGGTCCAATTGCTGTTACCTGTGGTTTTAACCTCCAACTGAAACTGTTTTATCGAGCGGTCGTTAGTGCCATAATTACGTAAATAAAAGTACTCGATGGTAAACAAGTCGCCCGCGCCACCTTTTGCCCCGTCACCATCAGCATCAAATTGAAAATCCAAAACATTGTTGCCTTTGCTGCTGAGCCATAGGGTATTGTCGTCTCCGTCGTGAATATTGGCCCCAGCCCACGACGTTGAATTGAGTTGGCTGTCGATGCTGACCAAAGACCCACCCAAGTGAGCTTGCGCAAAATTAAAGTCGGGTTGTCCAACCGATGCCCCCGGCGCAATTAATGCCTGCCACTGGGGTTGCGCGGTGGTTTTGACTTCTATCTGAAACTCTTTAATCGAACGGTCATCAACACCATAGTTTTTCAGATAGATACGCTTTAGCGTAAACCTGTCGGCCACTTCGGCTTTGGTGCCATTTTCATCTGCATCAAATTGAAAATCGAGGGTATTATTGCCTTTATTACTCAACCAACGGGTAGTATCGTCACCATCATGCAGGTTATCAGCCCCCCAGCTGGTCGAATTGAGTTGAGCGTCGATTGCCACCAACGCACCACCTTGGTGTGACGAGGCAAAGTTATAGTCTTCTTGACCGATGGCAGCGCCAGGCACGTTAAGTTTTTGCCATTGGCTATTGGACTGAGTTTTTACCGCCACCTGAAACTCATTGACAGAACGGTCGTCATTGCCATAGTTTGCAATTTTCAATGTTTTTATGGAGAAAAAATCAGCGGTATCGCCCTGTGCCCCTGTAACACCACTGTCGTTGGGGTCAAATGTAAACTCAATGGTATTGTTACCTTTGCGACTGAGCCATCGAGTATTTTGGTCGCCATCAGTCATATTGGCCGCCGCCCAACTGCTGGTATTAAGTTGACTGTCGATAGCCCCCATGACACCGCCTTGCAGCGACCGAGAAAAAACGAAGTCAGCGGCCCCTGCCCCCGTAGCTGGCACCTTGAGTTTATGCCAGTTGGCCCCATCGGTTGTCACCTCAATCTGAAACTCCTTAACCGAGCGGTCGTTATTGCCATAGTTAACGGCTTCAATTTCAGCAATAGTGACCGAATTACCGGTGACACCATTCCAATCGCTGTCGAAATCAAAGGTCAGAATATTGTTAGATTTACTGGATAACCACCGAGAGTTGGTGCTGCCATCGTTAATATTGCTGGCTGCCCAAGAGGTAGTATTGAGCTGTCCATCAATGGATACAAAGCGACCTCCTTGAGCCCAACTGATATGATCTAGCATGCCTGAGGGATTGGCATCAGCCACAACAGGTGTCCAGCCCGCAGTGCCTGCGTCAGCATTAAGCGCGAGATTGCTCGTTGTTAACAACATAAACTGTTTTACTGAGCGATCACTACCGCCGTAATTAGTTAGGTTAAAACCTGAAAGACATACATCATCATTGCCTGTGGTTAATTGAAAATTGAGATCGTTAGTTAATTTTGAAGACAGCCAGCGGGTTGATTTACTGCCGTCGAGCAAGTTACTTGCCCCCCACCAACTGTTGTTGAGTTGTGAATCGATTAGGGTCAGGGTAGAAGATTGTAGAGGGTCAGCAGACAACCCACCGCAGGCCAATAAACCCAACAACCCAAACGACCTCAACAAGAGGCTTGCGCGTTTGAAGATATTTGGTGGGTATTTTGTTTCGTTCACCGACAGGCCAACAGTCACAAAGCATTGAAATTTAAATTGAATTTCTAAATAGCACATTGATTTTAGTAGCGTTTGTTGTAGTGGAGTTTGTTATAGTGGAGTTAATCTAACAGATTTAATCAACTGGTGCGATATGTTAACCCTGCTTGAACAATATAAGATTTGCTTGATTATACCGCTTATTTTACTGACAAGTTGTAGTGGCGACCAACAAGCAAAAGACGCCGAAGCACAAGAACAAGAACAAGCCATGGCTATACGCGCCAACCAAGCATTTGAAAAAAACCAAAGAGCACTGGCAATAGCAGCTGAAAAAAAGAGGATATTACAACAAAGTACACTGGTGCACAACAGTGACGCCATAGCCAATGCCGCCGAACAACAATTACTTCAAAGCGCCATCGTTCGAGCTGACCAAGACGAGCAACAATTACTCAAAATTGCCGAAAAGAAAAAACAATCTCTAGAAGATGAATTGAAATAACCGCCAATCGATGGCTGTAAACCTATCACCTATAACGGCAGCGCCATAAACCAGGTTTTGAGGCGTTTAGACGCCTCATCTATGGAGTCCATATCCGCCGCATACGAAAACCGCATGGTTTGCTTGCCTCGCACCGGGTCAAAATCTACGCCCGGTGTCACCGCCACATGAATTTCATTCAAAATACGCTGACAAAACGCCACGCTATCGTCAGTCAAATGGCTGATGTCGGCATACAAATAAAACGCACCATCGGGTGACGAAATTTTGTTTAATCCGGCTTCAGTCAAGCGCTTGTACAATAAGTCTCGCTTGGCTTTGTACTGCTCTACATATCCGTCAAATTCGTCATAACATTTAAAGGCTTCGACCGCGCCAAGTTGCGACAAGGTGGTGGTAGATATCAGCAAATTTTGAATCAAACGCTCAATTGGCCTGACCATTTCTTTGGGCACCACCAACCAGCCAATACGCCAACCCGTCATGGTAAAGTATTTAGAGAAACTGTTGACCACAATCAGGTTGTCAGAAAATTGCAGCGCAGAAACGGCCGGTTTTCCAAACGAAATACCGTGGTAAATCTCATCGCTAATAAAGGCGATATCGTTGGCCTGACAGTATTCAACCAACTCTTTGAGTTGTTGCTCACTGTACATGCTACCGGTAGGATTGCCCGGCGAAGAGACGATAACCCCTTTTACCGGCGGGTCGAGTTTTTCAAGATCGGCGGGCATCAGCAAGTAATTATTGTCTGGCGATATTTCAACATCTACCGCGTCTAAATCCAACGATTTGAGAATATTGCGATAACACGGATAACCCGGTGCAGGCACTGCCACCCGGTCGCCTTTGTCAAAGCAGGTCAAAAACGACACGATGAATCCGCCTGATGAACCCGGTGTAACCACAACGCATTGG
>JABSOG010000438.1 GCA_013216025.1 Algicola sp.
CCCATGGGATTGTTCCACCCGTTGATGCGTTTAAGTTTCGCCGCAATGCACGGCGACACAGGCATCATCGCCGATGCCTTGGCGTATATGGCGATAAGATACAAAGACTTATACCAACATCCTTTTATTGATGACGAAACAAAAGGAGTTGCTAACGCCGCCAATAATTGGGCTACTATCAACAAAACACTACATTCAAACCGCTTAAGTTATCCACTCGGCGGCACCATCAGAGTTTGTGAACAAATGTGCGCCGATTCTGTGGTTCATCAATTAGCGTTTACCGGCGGTTTTACGATATCTGGTAACAACCTCGATGCAAAAATAGCAGAGATTTGCCAAGGCGCGGTGAAGTTGTACTTGCATCAACCAGCGTTAACAACTCTACACGCGGTTACCGCCTGTCAGGCGCTGGCCGATTTGACTGAGCGCTTTGCGACTACGGCGGCGAACCGCGCCAGCTTCGCCAAATTGTGGCAACTGATGTGGATTTGGTTAACCGCGTTGTATATAGAAAAAGGCCACCCAGCCAAGTTGCCGAGTATTGAGGGAGCGACTGTCCTGCATAAAAGGCAGCATGACTGGGAGCAATTAACGAAAATGGCACTGCAAATGCGCGAAGTGCATGTGATGAAAATGGCGTTTAGTTGTCAGTGGTTGTTTGAACGGATTTTAGGTGAAGAGGGTGATGAGGGGGATGAGTTATATCGTTTGGCTGTGGTTAGGATGTTGGGTAAGTAGGGGTATTTAAAACACTATCCAAATGTTTATTCTCAGATATAATTGAGGTTATTCTCAGTTTTCTTATTAGGCTTAACAAGTGTTTTACATCAATAGAATTGTAACTTGTAATATTTCCTGGTCAAAGTTTCAACAAGATTATATGGATGAATTGACTAATGTTCTAGAATGTCTGCAAAGAGTTTATTTTGACGCCAATGGAGAAGCGAAAAAACTCGATAGATCTGTGAATAATGAATTCTCAAATTGGGTCAATGAAATTTATCGGTTCGGCTGGAAAGTATTAGGAAGTAAACCAATAGCCAGTTTTGATTCTGAAAAGATAATTGGACATCGAAAAAACGGTTTATGTGTCCTAAATCATATGGGATCCTTTCGCAGTATATTTGAATGGGTTTACAGCGAGTATTTTAAAGAAAATAATGAGAACGGAATTAAGATACCTATCGCCTTGATCCCTATCTCTGGTCTCGAAATTGGTAATACTGAGATTGTAAGTAATGAATTTGAAGCTGTAGTTAGGCATCTATCTATTATTTCACCCATAAATATTACGCATCCATTTATTCTTGTCGGTTTCTCTCATAAACCTCAACTGGGCCAACCTGAGTTAATAGAAATACCGTCTGCTACAGTGGGGCCGGCTGCAATCAACAAAACAATTGAATTTCCCCCAGAATATCGGCACGCCGGAATAACAATCCTGTCAAATTTCAGTTCATTGGTCAGAGACAAATACAAAGACTCAAACGTAAAAGTGTCGATTCAACAGGAAAAAGACAAGGTAATCTTGATTATCGAATCTGATGAAGGGGTACTTGAAAGAATCGAAGAAACATTGCAAACCTATGGACTGGTATTGTCCGGCAAGGCACCCGTTGAAGACTTAACAAATGACCCCTTTAAGATAGCCGAACTAAATCAGCAAATCCGCATAGCGCAAATGCAGTTGGAAAATCAAAAAGAATTACTAGCAATTGAACAACGCCATAATCGCCAACTTGAAGACAAAAACATGTCTATTAAAAGCCAGTATAAGGAGATGATCGGCATTTTTAACGATTCAATAAAAAGTAAGGACAAGGAAAACACCTTTTTGAGAACGTTAATAAAATCTTCGACGACAACCCAGTCAGAAACAGCAAAAAGTGCACTGAATACCCTCATTGGCATTTTAGAAAAAGACAATGGCAAGGGCGATAATGCTGAGGTTGCAAAAAATCTTGAAGAAATAAAGGTGAACGACCCGACGGCCTTTGCCAAAATTAAGGGCTTTGCTGAATCCTGCGCTGCTGGTGTGGTCGGCAATTCACTGTACTCATGGATAGTGCCCATCATCAATTCTCTAGCGAAATAAAGAAGAGTAAGAATCGTTCAATAAGTGATCATTCTGCTGATTTTACACTATACTTATATAAGGGGTATCCACTTAGCTCCACTAGACACAAGATGTAGTGTTTACCCGTTTGAGATATCCTTATAGGTTACCGATTTCGTTGCTACTGCCATTTCAAGTAATCTGTAAAACAGCAGGCCCCTGAATCGTGATTTACGCCGATTAAAACGAAACGCATATTCGTCAAGATAGGCATCGAGTTGGATTGATTTTACTGAACCTTGATGAGTTCCCAGCAGCCAACGTTTCAATAATGAAGCAACTCGATGAACGCCTGGGAGGGAAATATGAGCGGCTTCGGCTGCGCCAAGTAATACTATTTTATCCCGTGTATATCCTTTTTCATAAATAGAACCATAGACTGGATTACCATCGGTTCGAACCACAGAGCCAGACGCAATCGTCTCTGATATGAATTGCTCTACGTAATTTTTGGAGGTGCTGTCTATTCTTTTAAGCCTAACCCGGCCAAATCCTTTAGGTTCAAGTATTTCAACGGCAATAATGACAATTGCTTTTTTACTCTCTGGATTCGGGGCTCTTACGTTGCCGGTGTCACGTCCACCTATATAGGTTTCATCAACCTCGACTATACCTGTGAGCTTTTCCCGCTCAGGATCGACCATTGCCTTTCTCAATTTGTGTAGCATGGTCCAAGCCGTTTGATAACTCCCTAGCCCTAGCAAGTCTTTTAGCCCAAGTGCACTAACACCATTTTTTTGATTAGTGATATACCAAACGGCAGCAAACCAGCTATTGAGTGGGGTTCTTGTTTTTTCGAATGTGGTTCCAGAAGTCACTGTGCATTGGTAGCGACATGAATGACACATAATACGGCCACGGCTTAGCAGGTAAGGGTTATCTTTGTTTGAACACCGGGGGCAAACAAATCCATTTGGCCATCGCAACTTTTCCAAATACTGTAGGCAAGATTGGTCGTCATGAAACCAGTCAACAAATTGGCTCCATGTTTTGGGGTAATCGATACCTGCAATTAGTGTTTTCGATGAGCGACTCATCACTACATATTGACACAGGTGGAGCTAAGTGGATACCCCTTTTATTTATACAGCCCCTCGCAAATATACAGCCTCGTAAAAGTGCCATCCAACAAAACCGACATTACTTAATGACGCTTGCACACAAACGTGTTACTTTTAGCAACACGCCAAAACGGTCACACAAAGAGTCGCATAAACGGCACTACAGTACCCAAGGATAAAATGAGCGACATCAAGCTTTTTAACATTCGTGATAACCACACAGTAGAAGAACTCACCAGTAAACCCGCCAAACTCGAACGAGACCTGCAATTGTTGGTAGAACAGCAAATGGCGGTATTTTTGGGCGTACGCTTTTTGGCCAGCGAATACACCACCAGCAACCGGGGCCGCATCGATTCGCTGGGGCTTGACGAAAATCGTTGCCCGGTCATCATCGAATACAAACGCAACAGCAATCAAAACGTCATTAATCAGGGATTATTTTACTTAAACTGGTTACTCGACCACAAAGCCGATTTTCAGTTATTGGTGATGAAACAATTGGGCGATACCGACAGCGAAGAAATTGAATGGGCGGGTGCACGACTTATCTGCATCGCCAGTGACTTTAACCGATACGACGAAGAAGCCATCACTCTGATAGACCGCAATATAGAGCTGATACGCTACAAATACTTTGGCGACGACCTGCTATTACTCGAACTGGTCAACGCCCAAGCGTCTCAGTCATCACAAAGCAGACGCAAAAAACAATCGCCACCAGCACCATCACTACAGTCAGAGCCGACCAAAAACACAGCAGCGAAAAGCAAAAGCCGAACCCACGATGATGCCCTAGAGGCAGCAAGCGAAGCGTTAACTGCTTTGTATCACGCCAGCTGCGAATATTGCGAAACACTCGGTGACGAAGTACAGCGCAAAGACTTAAAACTCTATACCGCCTTCAAAAAAATCAAAAACTTTGCCAGCATCGTGGTTTATCCACAAAAAGACTGCTTGCACCTTTATTTAAAAGTCAATCCAAGTACCATACCGCTCGAAGACCGTTTTACGCATGACGTGACCAATAAAGGTCACTGGGGCACCGGCAACCTTGAGGTGGTGGTGCGCAATTTATCAGACTTTGAAAAAGCGAAAGCTTTAATCGAACAAAGCTATCAAAGCAATTAGAGAGACTCTAAAACGACATGGTTGAACAGCACAAAAAAGAACTCGAAAAGCAACTTTGGAATATCGCCAATGCCCTGCGCGGCAATATGAGTGCCGATGAATTTCGTGACTACATTCTGGGCTTTATTTTCTACAAGTATTTGTCAGAGCGTATGCACCAATACGCCGATAACATTCTCAAGCCAGACGGTATCACATTCGACAGCATTGATGAGACAACCGACGATGGTAATGAATTGCTCGAAGCGCTTAAAGTGGAAGCAATTGACCACTTGGGTTACTTTTTAAAACCCACCGAGTTGTTTCATGTGTTGGCCGAAAAAGGCAAAAACGGTGAGTTTATTATTGAACCGCTGGGCGAAGTGCTTAAACACATTGAGCTAAGCACCATGGGCAGTGCCAGTGAAGATGACTTTAACGGTTTGTTTGACGACATCGATTTAACTTCCAACAAACTGGGCAAAGGCGAAAACGCCAAAAATGAGCTGATCAGCACCGTGTTCGGTCATTTGGCCGACATCGATTTTTGCCTTGAAGATGCCGAGATAGATGTACTCGGTGATGCCTACGAATACCTTATTGGTCAATTTGCCAGTGGCGCAGGCAAAAAAGCCGGTGAATTTTATACCCCGCCTATGGTGTCAAAGCTTTTGGCCAAACTGGTTACCATGGACAAAACCGACCTTAAAAGTGTTTACGACCCAACCTGTGGTTCAGGCTCTTTGTTGTTGCAGGTGGCCAACGAAATTGAAGCCAAAGGCGGTAAAGTTGGCGGTTATTACGGCCAAGAGAAAAACCCCAGCACTTATAACTTGGCCCGTATGAACATGATTTTGCATGGTATGCATTATCGCAAGTTTGATATTCAGCAAGATGATACGCTGGAGAACCCTCACCATAAAGAGCAAAGGTTTGAGGCTGTTGTTGCCAACCCGCCATTTTCAGCCCAATGGAGTGCAAGCGAAGAGTTTAAGACCGATGAGCGGTTTGCAGATTACGGTAAATTGGCACCTGCATCGAAGGCTGATTTCGCATTTGTTCAGCATATGATACACCAACTTGACGAACACGGCACAATGGCGGTAGTACTGCCTCATGGGGTGCTATTTCGAAGTGCAGCCGAAGCGCATATTCGACAATTTTTAGTTAAACAACAAAATTTCCTCGATACGGTCATAGGACTGCCCGCCAATATTTTTTATGGCACATCGATTCCAGCTTGTATTTTGATATTAAAAAAACAACGACAACACAATGAAAATATTTTGTTTATTGACGCAAGCACCCACTTTGGCAAAGCAACTAATCAGAATTATTTACGAGACGAAGATTTAGAACGTATTTTATTTGCGTTCAAAAAACGCGATTTTATAGATAAATTTGCAAACGTAGCCAGTGCAGCAGAAGTTGCTGAAAACGATTATAATCTCAATATTCCAAGATATGTCGACATGTTCGAAGATGAAGCAGAAATAAGTTTATCAGCGATTTCAACCACTCTCAAAACTCTAGATCTTAGTATCTCAAACACAGATAAAATAATTACAGATTTCTGTAAAGAACTCGAAATCCCGGCACTTGCAGAGACTACATTATGAAATTCTCAGCCACTCCCAAATTAAGATTCCCGGATTACAAAGACAATTGGTTGCAATCTAAATTGAGAGACCTTGCGAAAATTAAATCAGGGGCAACACCTGCAAGATCAAATCAACTTTATTTCGATGGAGGCAAAATACCTTGGGTAAAAACAACAGACTTAACCAATGCAGAAATAAAATCGACAGAAGAAAAAATAACGGAGTTGGCCCTAAAGGAGACATCAGTCAAATGGTTGCCTGCGGACACTATTTTGATTGCTATGTACGGTGGTTTTAATCAAATCGGTAGAACTGGATTGTTAACAAAACCAGCAACAACAAATCAGGCTCTGTCTGCATTACAAATGAACGAGCAAATAATAAAGCCGCGCTATGCGTTAATTTGGCTTAATGCAAAAGTAGACCTTTGGAGGCGGTTTGCAGCAAGCAGTCGCAAAGATCCAAATATAACTGGCAGTGATGTTGCAGGATTTCCCATAGCATATCCAACCGTAGAGGAACAGGAACGGATTGCGGGTTTCTTTTCATCCATTGATAAAAAAATAAACCAACTAAAAGAGAAACATAACCTACTGCAACAATACAAAAAAGGAGTAATGCAAAAGCTGTTTTCGCAAGAAATCCGCTTTAAAGATGAAAATGGCAATGATTACCCAAGCTGGACGAATCAACATCTTTCAAGTCTTTTAGTCCTCCAGCTAAACGCCATAGATATGGCAGACGACAAAGAATACGAACTAATCACTGTAAGGCGCAGAAATCGTGGTGTAGATAGCAGAGGTATTTACAAAGGCAGAGAAGTCCTTGTAAAAAACCAGTTTGAGCTAAAAACCAATCAATTTGTGATATCAAAAAGACAAATTGTCCACGGTGCCTGTGGGCTTGTACCAGCACATCTTGAAGGTGCCATTGTTTCAAATGAATACAATGTGTTTGAACCAGTACCAGAAAAACTAAATATCGG
>JABSOG010000044.1 GCA_013216025.1 Algicola sp.
GAGCATTTGCTCGATATATTTTACAACCTTGGTTTTGGTAGTGATACCGGATTGGGCCTGATTGGCGAGAGTTATGGGGTGTTTGGTGGCCGAGTGCGCTGGTCAAAATTCGAATTGGCGACTTTGTCGTTTGGTTATGGTTTGTCGGTGACCACGGTGCAGTTGGCTAAAATGTACGCCACGCTCGGCAATGGTGGTGTGGCTTTGCCTTTGACCATCCTCAAGCAAAACGAACCCGTTGAGGGTGAGCAGATGATCTCACGGAAAACGTCTAACAGTTTGCTTAAAATGATGGAATCGGTGCTCGAAAAAGACGGTACGGGTCGAAAAGCCGCAGTACCGGGTTATCGCATTGCGGGTAAAACCGGCACATCTCGTATTGCTGTTAACGGCGGTTATGGCTCCGATTATGTCGGATCCTTTGGCGGTATTGGTCCGGTGTCAGATCCTCGCCTAGCGGTGGTGGTGTTAATCAACGATCCGGCGGGCGATTATTTTTACGGTAACGATGTGGCTGGTCCTGCGTTTTCAATCATTATGGGTAGCGCATTACAAATGCTCAATATACCGCCCGATGCTGACAATCACCACAATACGGTGATTGCCGCAAGAGGGGGCCAGCGTGACTGATTTGCAAACTTGGCTTTCCCCTTTTGGTATTGATGCGCCAGCGATAAAGGTGAAAGATGTCAAAGCCGACAGTCGTGAAGTGACACCGGGTGATGTTTTTGTTGCCACTAAAGGTGTTAACCAAAATGGCGAGATTTTTATCGACAGTGCGATTGCTAATGGTGCCTCGGCAGTATTGGTTGATAGCGCCGCAGCGGGTGTAGTGGAAAGCGCCGCAGCGGGTGTAGTACAAAGCGCCGCAGCGGGTGTAGTACAAAGCGATCAAGAAGGCCGAACTAACGTGATTGGCGTTGAAAATCTGTCAGATGTTTTGCCCAAATTACTGGCCGCGTTTTATCGCGGCAGCAACAGAATTAAAAAGATAGGCATTACCGGCACCAATGGTAAAACCACGATTTCGCAATTGATTGCCCAATTGGGCGACCAAGTTAAACAACAGGTGTCGGTGATTGGCACTTTAGGTGTGGGTAGACTCGACAATCTAGTCGACATCAACAATACCACCCCGGGTCTTGCCAACAATTATCGCCTGCTCGACCAGTTTGCCCTAGATGGCAGCGTTTTTGTCGCGATGGAAGTCAGCTCACAAGGGTTGGCACAAGGCCGGGTCAGTGGGATTGCGTTTGATTGTACGGTGTTTACCAATTTGACTCAGGATCATCTCGATTATCACGGCACTTTAGAACATTACGCACAGGCCAAAAAAGATTTGTTCGACAGTAATTCGTCAGCCACCACCGTGGTTAATATTGATGATGCGACAGGTCTGCAATGGTTCGAACAATGGCAGGACGACCGCAATGTGATTGCTGTGGGCGCTTATGACGAAAAATTTTCCGAACTGTTTACCGCAAAAAAAAACGTGAAGCATGTGATGTTCGACGAGGTTCAATACACCCCACAGGGTTTGGCGTTTACGCTGCGAAGCAGTTGGGGTCAGGCAGTGGTTTACTGCCCTTTGTTTGGTCATTTTAATTTGACCAATCTGGTGTCGGCGATGGCGGTTTTACTGTCGTTTGACGTCAAGCTGGCTGATTTGGTCGGGGCGGTCAAACAGATTCGGGCTGTGCCGGGCCGGATGGAACAATTTGCAGCCGATCCCCTTTCTACCGGACAAGTAATTGCCGTTGTTGATTATGCCCATAGTCCTGATGCATTGGGTCAGGCTTTACAAGCCCTCAAGTGGCATGTGAAAGGTCAGTTATGGTGCATTTTTGGCTGTGGCGGCGACCGGGATAAAAGCAAAAGACCCTTGATGGCCAAAATGGCAGAGTTACACGCAGACAACATCGTGATCACTAACGATAACCCGCGTTATGAAGCACCCGAACAGATTATTGATGATATAAAAGCTGGCTTGAGCAACCCTGATGGGGTGAGCATCGAGCTGGATAGGAAACAAGCCATCGCTACTACACTGATGAAGGCAAAAGCGGGTGATATTGTGTTAATCGCGGGTAAGGGACATGAAACTTACCAACACTTTGGCGATGAGGTCATAGACTACGACGAGCGTGCTTTTGTGCGTGAGTGTTGTTTATCTTTACATACCCATGCTTTAGCAACTCATGCTTTAGAAAAGAACAGCAATAAAAATAGCACGATGAGCGAGGAAACCGCATCATGATCAAAGTGAGTACTCAATGGATTTGCAAGGCACTGTCGGCACAAATGGTTGGCGATGCACAAGGCGGTGTACCTAGCGAAGTAATGGAAATAGACAAAGTCAGCACAGACACTCGCTTTATTGAACCCGGGGCGCTGTTTATTGCCCTACGCGGACCGAACTTTGACGGTCATCGGTTTGTTGAACAGGCCGTCGAAAAAGGCGCGGCTGCGATTGTGGTCGACCATCAGTTGGACGTCGACGTGCCACAAATTTTGGTTAAAGACACCACCCTGGCCCTTGGCGCATTGGGCGCGGCGGTTAAAGCGCAGTTACAACCAAAAACGATTGGCATTACTGGCAGCGTTGGCAAAACAACCGTGAAAGAAATGACGGCGGCGATTATGTCACGACTTGGCAATGTATTGGCCACCAAAGGCAATTTCAACAACGCCATTGGCGTGCCGTTGACTTTGCTAAGGCTTGAACCCCAACACCAATACGCGGTAATAGAATTAGGGGCTAATCACCCGGGCGAGATTGCCCATACCACCACATTGGTTAAACCGGATGTGTGCATGATCAACAATGTCGCCGAAGCCCATTTGGAAGGTTTTGTCGACCTTTATGGAGTGGCGCGCGCCAAAGGCGAAATTTTTACCCATTCGCCGGATGATTCGATTGCGGTGGTCAACCTCGATTGTAATTATTGTGATTACTGGTTGCGCAAACTCAAAGGCCGTCCGGTAAAACGCTTTGCCATGAGTGGCGATAAAGACGTAGATGTGTGGGTTGATAACATTTGTCTTGATGAATATGGCTGCGCGACTTTTGATTTGTATCAACAAACGGGTAAAGAGCAAATCGACAACGAAAAAATTGAAGTACAACTGAGTGTGCCCGGTATGCACAACGTGGCTAACGCTTTGGCATCGGCCAGTGTTTGTATGAGCCTAGGCGCAACAATGGCTGATGTCAGTGAAGGGCTGCGACAAATGCAGCCAGTGGCTGGCCGGGTTAATTTGATTAAGGTTAGCCCCGATTTAACGGTCATTGATGATACTTACAATGCCAATGTCGAATCGGCCAAAGCGGCGATTGATTTGTTGGTTGAGAGCGCCGGACTGAAAGTTCTGGTGCTTGGCGATATGGCCGAATTGGGGCTTGATGCTCGGGTTTACCACGAAGAGGTGGGCATTTACGCCAAAAAACAAGGCATCGACCGATTGTTTACGCTTGGGGTGTTGTCACAAAATGCCAGTGAAATGTTCAATGGCGATGGCAAACATTTTTCATCTCGGGCGCAGCTATTGCAACGCTTGTTTGAGGTAGTGGAGCAGCACTTGTGTCAAGCAATCGATGAGTGCACTCAAAAAATTACAGTGCTGGTTAAAGGTTCGCGCAGCGCCAAAATGGAGCTGGTCGTCAAAGCACTGGTCGACAATTATGATGCACCGCAACAAAACTCAAGGGAGGCCAGCTGATGTTGGTTTGGCTGACAGAATATCTAACCCAATATTACAGTGCGTTTAACGTATTTTCGTATTTGACCCTGCGAGCAATCTTGTCGGTATTGACGGCGTTGTTTATCTCGTTGTTTTGGGGGCCGAAACTTATTCGTAAATTACAAAAAATGCAGATAGGTCAAACCATTCGTGAAGATGGACCACAAAGTCACTTGTCAAAGTCGGGCACGCCAACCATGGGCGGTTTGTTGATTTTGGCGGGCATCGTCATCAGTGCCTTGTTGTGGGCTGACTTATCGAACAAATATGTGTGGGTTACCCTGTTTGTGGTGATCGCTTTTGGTGCTATCGGGTTTGTTGATGACTATCGAAAAGTCATTCGTAAAGACCCTAAAGGTTTGATTGCTAAGTGGAAATACTTCTGGCAATCGGTGGTGGCGTTGATTGTGGCCTTTGGTTTGTTTTACACCCGCCAACATGACAACGAAACCATGTTATTGGTGCCATTTTTCAAAGATGTGATGCCGCAAATGGGCATGTTGTACATTTTGATGACTTACTTTGTCATCGTCGGCACCAGTAATGCGGTTAACCTGACCGATGGACTCGACGGTTTGGCGATTGTGCCGACCATTATGGTGGCTGGGGCGTTGGCGTTGTTTGCTTACGTTAGCAGTAACGTTTTTTTCTCGGATTATTTGAATATTCCGTATCTGCCGCTGGCCTCTGAGTTGGTGATAGTGTGCACCGCAATCGTTGGGGCTGGGTTGGGCTTTTTGTGGTTTAACACCTATCCGGCCCAAGTATTTATGGGCGATGTGGGCAGTTTGGCGCTCGGTGCCGCACTGGGCGTTATTGCGGTGTTGGTTAGACAAGAATTGGTATTGTTTATTATGGGCGGAGTGTTTGTTATCGAAACCGTTTCGGTGATCTTGCAGGTCGGCTCATACAAACTACGGGGCACACGCGTTTTTCGCATGGCACCTATACATCATCATTACGAATTGAAGGGATGGCCTGAACCCCGCGTTATTGTGCGGTTTTGGATCATCTCGTTGATTTTGGTATTAATCGGATTGGCAACTTTGAAGATTAGATAATGAGTTATTTGGATACGCTGGCAAATAAAAAGATAGCAATACTGGGACTGGGTGTCTCAGGGTTATCTTGCGTGTCCTTTTTGAGCAAATTTCGCATTAAACCTTTTGTTATGGACAGCAACTTAGAGTCCAAAGGCGTTAAACACGTCAAACTCAAATGGCCAAAAATTAACGTTTATCAGCTGGATGACGAACAGCTATTTGCCGCTGACATGTTAATCATCAGCCCCGGCATTGCACTGTCGACGCCTAAGTTGGTCGAAGCCAAAAAGCGCGGTATTGAGATCATCGGTGATGTTGAACTGTTTGCCCGAATCAATAATAAACCAGTGATTGCCATTACCGGCTCTAACGGTAAAACCACAGTGACCAAGCTGGTGACCCAATTGCTCAATGACGCAGGTCATCATGCGGTTTTTGGCGGCAACATTGGTGTGCCGGTGCTCGACTTGCTAGCCAAACCCTTTGATGTGGCCGTGCTGGAGTTATCAAGCTTTCAACTTGAAACAACCGACAGTTTAAAAGCCAAAACGGCAACGATTCTTAATGTCGTTGAAGATCACATGGACCGTTATGATTCGTTTGATGGTTATGTTGATGCCAAACAAAAAATTTATGAACATTGCGAAACGGCCGTTTACAACCGCTTGGATGCCAAAACCCAACCGGTGAAAGGCGCAACGTGTTCATTTGGTATCCAAAGTCCCACCAACAACAATGTTGGTGTGCGGGACTGTCACTTTAGCGATGGCGACCAACAAATTTGCCCGCTGAATTCGCTCAAGCTGGTTGGACAGCACAATGTACTCAATGCTTTAGCTGCCATTGCATTGGTCAAACCGTTCAAAGTTGACGCAGCGGTGATTGAACAGACCTTTAAGCAGTTCAAAGGTTTGCCTCATCGTTGTGAACTAGTGACAGGCACGGGCAAGGTGCAATGGATTAACGATTCTAAAGCGACCAATGTTGGCGCAACTGTTGCGGCATTACAGGGCATTAAACCCTTGTGTAAAGGCAAACTGATTTTGATTGCAGGTGGTGTTGGCAAAGACGCTGATTTTACGCCATTGCAACAGGCATTAAACGAACACGTAGACCATTTGATTACTTTTGGCCGGGATGGAGAGCAGATTGCCAAGCTGGTTAATCAGGCCGGGCTGTTTGTTAAAGCCGATCGGGCCACATCGCTGGATGAAGCGGTAAACAAAGCCTTTAAACTGGCGGCCAATGACGATTGTGTTTTGTTGTCACCGGCGTGTGCCAGTTTTGACATGTTTGCCAACTTCGAAGCCCGAGGCGAGCGGTTTATCGCACTGGCACAGGAGGCTTATCATGTCTGAAGCTGTGATTGATGATGCGCTGATTAACGACTTGATTGATGATGAATTGCGGGATGATGTTCAAACGGCTGAGTCTGAGCCTGAACTTGAGGTTGAACTCGAAGCTGTTTTAGATGAAGAGGAAAAACCTAAAGCCAAGAGTAAAACCAAGCTCAGCAACAAAAAACCGAAGACTAAAAAGGTCGAGCAAGCCAAAGCTAGCGCCACAGAAAAACAGACATCATTCGATTTCGGCGCGTTTTTAACAGACACCTTTGGCTGGACGCCAGCGCCCACAGCCGTATTTGACCGGGTGTTGGTATTAACCGTGTTCTTGTTGGTGTCATTTGGTTTTGTGATGATAAGTTCGGCCTCGATGCCAGTGGCAGAGCGCCTAATAGGCAATCAATACCATTTTATCTTGCGCCATGCCATTTACATCTGTTTGGGGTTAATTGCAGCGATAGTGACGCTGCAACTGCCGATGGACAAATGGCAAAAGTACAACGGTGTGTTGTTGGGTTTATCTATTGCTTTGTTGGTGATAGTGCTGATTATTGGCAAGACGGTGAATGGCGCTACCCGCTGGATTGTCATTGGGCCAATCACCATTCAGGCGGCTGAGCCTGCGAAACTGTTTTTCTTTGCGTATCTGGCCAGTTATCTAGTGCGTAAACACGATGAAGTGCAAGCGCATTTCAAAGGATTTGTTAAACCGTTGTTGGTGTTTTTTGTGGCGGCGATTTTGCTGCTTAACCAACCTGATTTGGGCACCGTGGTGGTGATGTTTATTACCACCTTGAGTTTATTGTTTTTGGCGGGTGCCAAATTGTGGCAGTTCTTTGGGTTGATTATCACCGGTATGGCGGCCTTGGTTACACTCATCGTCATTGAGCCTTATCGTTTGGCTCGGGTTACCTCATTTTTAGACCCATGGGAAGACCCGTTTGGTAAGGGTTATCAGCTGACACAGTCATTAATGGCCTATGGTCGTGGAGACTTGTTCGGACAAGGGTTGGGTAACAGCGTACAGAAATTAGCCTACTTGCCCGAAGCGCATACCGATTTTGTCATGGCAGTGTTAGCCGAAGAATTGGGTTTAATGGGCGTTTTGTCGATTTTGACCCTATTGTTGATTGTGGTCTTTAAAGCCATGTTGATTGGTAAAAAAGCACTAGAGCAGGGCAAGGCGTTTGAAGGTTTTTTTGCCATGGCCATTGGCGTATGGTTCAGCTTTCAAACCATGGTTAATGTTGGCGCCAGCGCAGGTATATTGCCGACCAAGGGTTTAACGTTTCCATTAGTTAGTTATGGCGGCAGTAGTTTGATCATCATGTTTATCGCGGTGTCAGTGCTGATTAGAATCGACCATGAGATACGAATGACCACGACTCATACCACTCGAAGAGGGGCGCTATGACTCAGGTAAGTGAAAAGAGTCAGGCCAAAAAAATATTGATCATGGCTGGTGGCACCGGAGGACATATTTTCCCTGGGTTAGCGGTAGCTGATCACTTAGTCGCTCAAGGTTGGGAAGTTTGCTGGTTGGGCACCAAAGAAAGAATGGAAGCCACGCTGGTGCCAGAGCGAGGTTACAAAATTAGGTTTATTCCTGTTGCCGGCGTAAGAGGCAACGGTTTGAAGAGGTTGTTGCTAGCACCTCTAATGATTGCCCGTTCAATCATTGAGGCAATACAGGTGATAAGAGAAGAAAAACCGTCAGTGGTATTGGGCATGGGCGGATTTGCCAGTGGCCCCGGTGGTATCGCTGCATGGTTGCTGAGAAAACCGATTGTATTGCACGAACAAAATGCAATTGCTGGTGTGACCAACCGAATTTTGGCGTATTTTGCCCGGCAGGTATTGATGGCGTTTCCAAATACCTTTGCCAGCAAGCACAAAGCGGTGATGGTGGGTAATCCCATTCGCCAACAGATCAGTGACTTGGCAACCCAAGAGTTGGCAGTCATTAGTGACAGACCCCTTAACGTGCTGATTCTGGGTGGCAGTTTGGGCGCTAAAGCACTAAACGAAAATTTGCCGAAGTTGCTGGGTGAGTCAACATCAGCCGACCAGATCAACGTATGGCATCAAACGGGTCGCGGTAACAAAGATGCCGCCGTAACACTTTATAAAACGACGATGAACAGCAATCACGATATTCGGGTTGACGAGTTCATTGTCAATATGACCGAGGCCTATCAATGGGCCGATTTGGTGATTTGCCGAGCGGGGGCTTTGACAGTCGCGGAGGTAGCAGCAGCTGGAGTCGCAGCCATTTTTGTGCCGTTTCCGTTTGCCGTGGATGACCACCAAACATTGAACGCCGGGTGGCTGGCAGATAACGACGCGGCAATTATCGTGCAGCAAGATGTATTGGCGCAACCAGATTCAGTCAAGCAAATAAATGATTTGCTGGCAGACAGAATACAATTGCAACACATGGCAGTGAAGGCAAGACAAGTAGCAATCACGGACGCAACAGATAAAGTTGCAGAATATTGTAAAAACCTAGTGGCTTAAATTGGAAGATATGACAGAACAAACGCAACAGTTGGCAATACCCGAAATGAGAAAAGTGAATCAGATTCACTTTGTCGGCATCGGTGGTGCCGGTATGGGAGGCATTGCCGAGGTCATGCAAAACCAAGGTTATAAGGTGACCGGTTCTGACATTCAGACAGGCCCCGTGGTTAGTCGATTGAATCGATTGGGTGCCACTATTTTTATCGGTCACGCCGCATCGAATATTAAAGATGCCAGCGTGGTGGTGGTGTCATCCGCTGTGGACCCAGACAACAGCGAATTAGTGGCGGCAAGAGAGCAGCGTATTCCGATTGTTCAGCGCGCCGAAATGTTGGCCGAGTTGATGCGTTTTCGTCATGGTATCGCCATTGCGGGCACCCACGGCAAAACGACAACGACCAGTTTAATCGCGTCGATATTTGGTGAGGCCAAATTAGATCCGACTTTTGTTATCGGCGGCTTACTCAATAGTGCCGGTACCAATGCCCGCTTGGGCAAGAGCCGATATTTGATTGCTGAAGCTGACGAGAGCGATGCCTCGTTTTTGCATTTGCAGCCGATGGTCAGCGTGATCACTAATATCGAAGCTGATCACATGGACACTTATGATGGCGATTTCGAAAAAATGAAATCGACCTACGTAGACTTCCTACGGAACCTGCCTTTTTATGGGGTTGCTGTAGTGTATATCGATGATGAGGTGGTTAAAGAAGTCACCGACCGTTGTGGCCGTAAACTGATCACTTATGGACAGTCACCCGAGGCGGATTATCGGATATCCGATTACCGTCAGGATGGCAGTCGCAGTTATTTTACTGTTGGCGGTCCTAATGGTGGCTCAATGGAAGTTCAGCTTAACATGCCGGGTCTGCACAATGCGCTTAATGCAACGGCGGCGATAGCAGTGGCACTGGATGAAGGTATTGAGCCAGAGTCAATAAACGCCGCACTAGACAAGTTTGAAGGCATTGGCAGGCGTTTCCAGCAATATGGAGAGTATGACGTTGCCGGTGGCAGCGTGATGTTGGTCGATGATTACGGTCATCACCCCACTGAAGTGGCGGCGACGATAGAAGCGGCCCGAGCAGGCTGGCCTGACAGGCGTTTGGTGATGGTTTATCAACCGCACCGATACTCACGAACACGGGATTTGTACGAAGATTTCGCCAAGGTGTTGTCAGAAGTTGATGTGTTGTTATTGCTAGAGGTGTATAGCGCGGGTGAAGAACCCATTGCTGGCGCCGATGGCCGCAGTTTATGCCGTACCATCAGGCAACGGGGCAAACTAGATCCGATATTTGTAGAGCCGTCTCAATCGCTTTACACCATTTTGGCTGATGTGCTCACAGATCAGGATTTGTTATTAACCCAAGGGGCAGGCGACATCAGTGGCATGGTTAAAGAGATTGCTAAAACACAATTGAATAAAGAAAAGCTGATTGAACGTGGAGGCGGTACGTGAGCGAATTTGGTAAAGTCGCGGTTATATTGGGCGGCACATCGGCTGAAAGAGCAGTCTCGTTAAATTCTGGCGCTAACGTGTTGGCTGGATTGCTTGATGGCGGGGTTGATGCTTTTGCCTTTGACACCAAAGAACAGCCTTTGTCGGCTTTGGCTGACATGAATGTCGACCGGGTATTTATTGTATTGCATGGTCGTGGCGGCGAAGACGGGACTATTCAGGGCGCGCTCGAATTTATGGGCATACCCTATACCGGCAGTGGCGTGCTTGGCTCGGCTTTGGCGATGGACAAAATACGATGCAAGCAGTTGTTTAAAGCCAACGATTTGCCAACACCTGATTTTATGGTGGTTAACAAGGCCGATTATGAAAAGGCCAGTACGCCTGCAATTATCAAGAATTTGGGCGGCATTGTTTTTGTCAAACCGGCCAACGAAGGATCTAGCATTGGCATGGACAGGGCACAAACACCTGAGCAATTGTCTGTTGCGATTGATACTGCAATGAAGTTTGATGACGCGGTGCTGATTGAGTCGTTTGTTGACGGACCAGAGTACACCGTAGCAATACTGGCAGGACAAGCTTTGCCAGTAATTGAATTGAAAACACCGAGAACCTTTTATGATTATAAAGCAAAGTATCACAGCGAGAATACTCAGTATATTTGCCCATGTGCGCTAGATGCGGATAAAACCGTACAGATACAAAAACTGGCAAAGTCAGCGTTTGATGTGGTTGGCGCAAAAGGCTGGGGCAGGGTTGATGTGATGCTGGATAGACAAGGCGAGTTTCAACTGTTAGAAGTCAATACGGTGCCGGGCATGACGGCAAAGTCTCTGGTACCGATGGCGGCAAAGGCCGCAGGTTATGAATTGAGTTCATTGTTGCTAGAGATTTTGAAAACCACACTGGACAAAACGGTTTAATCTGCATGATGAAAAACTTATCCACAATCAAGAAAAATTACAACTGGACACTGATTAGTGGTCTAACATTTTTCTTTACCGTCATCGTTTTGATGGTGCTGGGTTATCAGCAAATTGTCAGTTGGTTGATGGATGAGAAAGCCGTGCCGTTACGTCATGTCATAGTGACTGGCGAATTGCTGCATATAAGCGAGCAGGAAGTCGCCCATGAGGTGATGAGTAACAAAGTGGGTAGTTTTTTCAACGTTGATGTTAACGCCGTACAGCGCTCGATTGAGGGCTTGCCTTGGGTATACCGGGTGTCGGTGCGTAAAAAGTGGCCGGACAGCTTAAACGTCCATGTCACCGAACAGGCCGCCGTAGCGCGGTGGAACGACGAAAAACTGCTCAACGAACAAGGTCAAGTCTTTGCTGCCCAACTGAGCGAAGGTTTACAAGAACTACCCAGATTGTTTGGCCCCCAGGGGAGCGAAATGGACGCATTGCAAGGGTATAGGGATTTAAGCAGTTTATTGAGTATTAATGGTTTTGGTGTGGCACAGTTAACATTGTCGGCGCGTTTTTCGTGGCAATTGACCCTTAACAATGGGGTGTTGCTACAGCTTGGACGTAATGAGCGAGTGGCTCGGGTGCAGCGTTTTATCGACCTATTTGAGGTGATTACTGCACACCAGGATAAACCCCTAATTAGTGTCGATTTACGTTACGATACGGGCATGGCGGTGCGTTGGGCGCGCGCCAAAAGTGAAGAATCCAAAGGTGAAAAGAATTCATAATGGCTAAAGAAGTGGATAGAAATTTAATTGTCGCGCTTGACATCGGCACTTCAAAAATCTCGGCAGTGGTTGGAGAAATCACTGATGACGATCAATTGAGTGTGGTGGCCGTTGGCAATTGTCCAGCCAAAGGGATGGACAAAGGTGGGGTCAACGACCTCAACAAGGTCATTGAGTCAATTCAAAAGGCCGTAGATGAAGCCGAATTGATGGCCGATTGCCGTATTTCGTCGGTTTATCTGGGGATCTCGGGCAAACACATCAGTTGTCAGAACGAAAGCGGTATGGTCGCAATTAATGACGCCGAGGTGATTCAAGACGATGTCGACAGTGTAATGCACGCGGCAAAGTCGGTGCCGATGTCGGCAGAGCGCAGAATGTTGCATGTGATGCCGCAAGAGTTTTCGGTCGACATGCAAGAAGGCATCAAAAGCCCGGTGGGTATGTCAGGTGTCAGAATGGAAGCGAAAGTCCATATCATTACCTGTGCCAATGATATGGCAAGAAATATCGTCAAGTGCGTAGAACGCTGTGAGCTAAAAGCTGATCAGCTGATTTTCACCGCACTGGCATCAAGTTATGCAGTGCTGACCGAAGATGAAAAGGATCTCGGGGTTTGCGTAGTAGATATAGGCGGGGGCACCATTGATATCGTTATTTATACCAATGGCGCAATACGTTATTCGGCGGTGTTGCCGGTGGCAGGAAATCAGGTTACCAATGATATAGCCAAAATTTTCCGTACACCCATCAGTTATGCCGAAGAGATTAAAGTGCAGTATGCCTGTGCCATTCGCAATATGGCCAGTGCCGAAGAAACCATTGAAGTGCCCAGTGTCGGCGGACGGCCTGCCCGTTCAATGTCACGGCACACTTTGGCCGAAGTGATAGAACCTCGGTATCAAGAAATGTTTGAAATGGTGCTGAACCAAATTCATGAAAGCGGTTTGGAAAGTCAAATTGCAGCCGGGGTAGTGTTAACCGGCGGCACAGCAAAAATGGAAGGCGCAATCGAATTGGCTGAGGATGTATTTCAGATGCCAGTACGATTAGGTCGTCCTCTTGAGGTAGGCGGGTTGTCGGAGTATGTTAACGACCCCTGTTATTCCACTGCCGTTGGATTGCTGTTGTACGGTAAAGAAATGAAAGATCAGGCGATGAACGAGTCGCAAAATGTTGCTGGAGTTGGTAACATGTTGCGCCGGATCTCCAGTTGGTTCAAAGGTGAGTTTTAGTGCTCGGTAGGCAACGAGTTAGGCTGTCGGCGGTACAAGCGGGTTATTGTCGACAATAAAGAAAATGCGGAGAGTCAAAAGATGTACGAACTAATGGAAAATCATAACGAAGACGCGGTAATTAAGGTTGTCGGCGTTGGCGGAGGCGGCGGCAACGCGGTCGAACATATGCTCGAACAAACCATCGAAGGGGTGGATTTTGTGACGGCTAATACTGATGCCCAGGCGCTGAGAAAATCATCGGCGGGATTAACCATTCAACTCGGTGCAAATGTCACCAAAGGGTTGGGTGCTGGTGCAAACCCCGAAATCGGACGCCAGTCGGCTGAAGAAGACCGGGAATTACTCAAACAAACCCTTGAAGGTGCCGATATGGTCTTTATCGCCGCTGGTATGGGTGGCGGTACAGGTACAGGCGCTGCACCCATTGTGGCTCAAGTGGCCAAAGAGCTGGGTATTTTGACGGTTGCGGTGGTCACCAAACCTTTCCCTTTCGAGGGTAAGAAACGCATGACCCATGCCGAAAAAGGTATCGAGGAGTTGTCAAAATATGTCGACTCATTGATCACCATTCCCAATGACAAGCTACTTAAAGTGCTCGGCAAAGGCACCAGTTTGTTAGATGCATTTAAAGCGGCCAACAATGTATTACTGGGCGCTGTGCAGGGCATTGCAGAACTTATCACCCTACCGGGTTTGATTAACGTGGATTTCGCCGATGTGCGCACCGTAATGTCTGAAATGGGCACTGCGATGATGGGCACCGGTATTGCGTCTGGTCCTGACAGAGCTGAAGAAGCAGCAGAAGCGGCTATTTCAAGCCCATTGCTCGAAGATGTTGATTTGTCTGGTGCCAAAGGCATTTTGGTTAACATCACTGCCGGTCTTGATATCAGCATCGAAGAATTTGAAAACGTGGGTAATGCAGTCAAAGCTTTTGCTTCTGAAAATGCTACCGTGGTTGTCGGTGCCGTGATTGACATGGAAATGACTGACGAGCTGCGTGTAACGGTTGTTGCAACTGGTATTGGCGAAGGTAAAAAAGCAGATATATCATTGGTCACCAGTGGCGCACCTGCACCACGTCCAATGACCCCAACGGGCGCTTCTACCATGGGTTCTGCTGCGCTTGATACCAACGCGCTATCAAACCAGATAACGGATGCTTCTGCGGTCGCGTCGAGTCACGCTATCGTAAGCCCGACCACAGAAACTGATAAAGAAAGTTATTTGGATATTCCGGCATTCCTGCGCAAGCAGGCCGATTAACCGTATTTACAGTAATATTTGACTGCGCTTAATTGAGTGCGTGGGGAACTAAGTCGAAATGACTGAGTCCTATTTGAGACTTGAATCTGGCTTGTTCAGTTTCAGTTCACTCGAATGTTCATATACTGTAAAACAGATAAACAGGCTGTAGAAAAAATAGACTCAACAAAAAAGTGTGTTATAATGCGCCCCCGCAATATCGCGGAAAGGTTAATTTTTAAACACATCAGAGATGATTATTTATGATTAAACAACGTACCATCAAACAGATCGTCAGCGCGACAGGTGTTGGGTTACACAAGGGAGACAAGGTCAAACTGACTCTCCGTCCCGCACCGGAAAATACCGGCATTTTATTTCGCCGGATTGATCTTGATCCTGTGGTAACGTTCCATACATCGCCTGAATTGGTTGGTGATACGATGATGTGTACGTGTTTAATTGGTGAAAATGATGTTAGGTTGTCTACAACCGAACATCTGGTTGCCGCCATCGCCGGACTTGGCATTGATAACATGGTTATTGATGTTGACGCTGGCGAAATTCCTATCATGGACGGCAGCGCCATCTCTTTTGTCTATTTGATTCAAAAAGCTGGTATCGAAGAACAGTCGGTTGCCAAGCGTTTTATCCGCATTAAAGAAACTGTACGTGTTGAAGAAGGCGATAAATGGGCGCAGTTCACGCCCTATGATGGTGGTTTTCGAATCAACTTTGCCATTGATTTTGATCACCCAGCGATCGCAAACTCACCGCAGCGTGTCTCTATTGATATGTCACCGAGTGCTTTTATCAAACAAATCAGCCGTGCTAGAACTTTTGGTTTCATGAAAGACATCGAATATCTTCACGCTAACAACCTAGCCCTTGGCGGCAGCATGGAAAACGCCGTGGTCATGGATGAGTACAAAGTACTCAACCCGCAAGGTTTGCGTTATGAAGACGAATTCGTTAAGCACAAAATTCTCGACGCGATTGGCGACTTGTACATGGCCGGTCACAACATCGTCGGTGAATTCACCGCATTTAAATCAGGTCACGCCCTGAACAACAAATTGTTGCAAGCACTGATGAACAATCAAGAAGCTTGGGAATACGTGACTTATGAAGACCAAGCTGAAGCACCAGAAGGATTTTTGGTTCCACAGTTTGCTTAAACCGGTTTTACCCGCATTTATTAAAGGCCTCGCTATCGCGGGGCTTTTTTTTGTTTTTGCCTACGGCATTTAAAGGAAAAACTTAACACGGAGGCACGGAGCCACGGAGTAAAGAAAGAGGAAAAGCAAAAAAAATGAAAAAGAAAAGATTGAATTGCTGATAAATGAATTGGGTATCCTACTTGTTGTGTTTATCCTTTTTGCCTTTGCCTTTGCCTTTGCCTTTGCCCTTCTCTTTCTTTACTCCGCCGCTCCGTGCCTCCGTGTTGAGATCCCTTGACCTTGCTCTTAACCTTTTTTTTGCAAAGCAGCCAACCGTTCAAGCCTGCGCTTTAAACCATCAGGCGCATTGCTCGCCACCTCCAATATATACTCCGCCGCCTTTGCTGAGATGCGATTATTGTTAACCGCTTCTTTTTTCTGCTCTTGGCGCAAAAATTTGTTGTTCGGCACGACTTTAACGGTAATGTTGGCCAATTCGGGGAGGACATTTTGGCGAAAATTGGATAGAATGTCGGCCAGCATAAAATTGAGTCGTGTGGCAAAGGCTGAATTGGCGGTTTCAATGGTCAAAACCCCCCGGTCATAGTTGCTTACGCGGCAGTTTTGCGCGATAGTATCGCCCACCGTTTTGGCGAGGAAAGTATTCAGAGTGTTTAACTGTTGGCTTCTTTGCGCAATCGATGCCAAATTACCCGAACTTTTGGATAATAGGTTGGATAAGGTTTCGGGCGTATGGCGTTTTGGCAAAACATCAACACAAATATAGATAAAGAATAGGTATGAGTTTAACAGTAATATATCGTGGAAAATATATTAAATTTTCCACTGTGTTAAAAAAGCCCCAGTGGTTACCCTTTTTACTGTTGAGCATTGGCACCGTGGTGTGGTCGGCCTATTATTATTCGGCCATTGATGCTGAACGTGCCAAGGTGCAAAACCAGCTGCAAAGCGCGCAATTAGAATATCGCGATCAAAAAGATGATTTGGCACTGTTAAAAGACAAAGCCGAGCATCAATTGGTGGTTTTGCAGCTAAAAATCGGCGAATTGCAGGGGCAAGTTAATCGGCTTAATGCTTTTGGCGGAGAATTAGCCAAAGTGGCGAATATTCCTGACAGTGAATTTAATTTTTCTGCTTCGCCAGCCATTGGTGGTGGGCCCGCGGGAAATGTCACAGAGCTTGCTGTGGCTGGGGTTTCGACCCTGATGCGACAAATGGATGACCTGCTGATGCAGCTCGATGGGCAGGAACAAAAGATGGCGCTACTTGAATCTATACTGCTTAATCACAATATAGAGAAGGGCAGCTACCTGTCGGGTAGACCGATAACGTCAGGTTGGTTGTCATCTTACTTTGGCTCGCGTAAAGATCCATTCACCGGGTTGCCTGCGGTTCATAAAGGGATAGATTTTGCCGGTAAGCATGGAGACACGGTGATTGCGACAGGTGCTGGCGTTATTAGCTGGGCCTCAGAGCGTTATGGATATGGCCAGATGATAGAGGTTGATCATGGTGATGGTTTTAAAACCCGCTATGGTCACAACGAACAACTTCTGGTTGAGGTTGGTGATGTGGTGGACAAGGGCCAACTTATCGCCAAAATGGGCAGTTCGGGACGTTCGACCGGGCCGCATGTCCATTATGAGATCCTCAAAGGCGGCAAACAGATAAACCCTTTAAAATATGTTTATCGACGACAGCAGTAATTCATAGACAGGTTTGATACGTTTTTGATACGTTTTTGATACGTTCGGACCTGTTAAAGTAAAAAAACATAAATGGCAGTACAACGGAATCAAAAATGATAGCAAAACTTTTTACCAAGTTATTTGGTAGCCGCAACGACAGATTGATCAAAAAGATGGGTGAGCCCGTAAAACAGATCAATGCCTATGAAGCTGAGTATGAGAAACTTGACGACGATGCGCTTAGAGCCAAAACTGCCGAATTCAGGCAGCGTATCGGCGATGGCGAAGCCGTCAATGCCCTGATGCCAGAGGCTTTTGGTGTGGTCCGAGAGGTGTCCAAGCGAGTGTTTGCTTTACGTCATTTTGATGTGCAGATGATCGGTGGCATGGTGCTCAACGATGGCAAAATTTCTGAAATGCGTACTGGTGAAGGTAAAACCCTGACTGCCACGCTGCCAGCCTACCTTAACGCCCTGAGCGGCAAAGGTGTTCACGTTATTACGGTGAATGATTACCTTGCTGCCCGTGATGCCGAAACCAACAGACCCTTGTTTGAATTCCTCGGCATGAGCGTTGGCTGTAACATCCCTGGCATGGACCATCCTGCCAAACAAGCGGCCTATAATTCTGACGTCACTTATGGTACCAACAACGAATTTGGTTTTGACTATTTGCGTGACAACATGGCGTTTTCACCGCAAGAGCGGGTTCAGCGACCGTTAAATTACGCCATCATCGATGAAGTTGATTCCATCTTGATTGATGAGGCCAGAACGCCGCTTATCATTTCAGGTGGCGCAGAAGACAGCTCTGAACTGTACAAGAAAATCAATCTGATCGTGCCAGAATTAGAATTGCAAGATAAAGAAGATACTGAAGACTACATTGGTGAAGGTGACTTTACTATCGATGAAAAAGCCAAGCAGGTTTATCTAACCGAGCGCGGCCAGATTAAAGTTGAAGAAATTCTGCAACAAAAGGGCATTATTGGCGAAGGTGAATCTTTGTATGCCGACAGCAACATAACGTTGTTGAGCCACGTTTATGCGGCGCTTCGTGCCCACAAACTTTATCAAAATGATGTCGATTACATCGTTAAGGGTGATGAAGTTATCATCGTTGACGAACATACCGGTCGTACTATGGAAGGTCGTCGTTGGTCTGAAGGTCTGCATCAGGCGGTTGAAGCCAAAGAAGGCGTCAACATCCAGAACGAAAACCAGACATTGGCTTCCATTACCTTCCAGAACTATTTCCGTCTTTACGATAAATTGGGTGGTATGACCGGTACTGCTGATACTGAAGCCTTTGAATTTCAACACATTTATGGTCTTGAAACCGTTGTTGTGCCAACCAATCAACCTATGGTTCGTGATGATCGCACCGATTTGGTTTATCTGAGCGTGGCAGAAAAATATGAAGCCATCGTGGAAGATATCGTCGATTGTCAAAAGCGCGGACAGCCTGCATTGGTTGGTACTATCTCCATCGAAAGCTCCGAAATACTGTCAAAGTTTTTGCGTGAAAAGAAAATCGTGCACAAGGTATTGAACGCCAAATTCCACGCCCAAGAAGCTGAAATTGTTGAAGACGCCGGTAACTTTGGGGCGGTAACCATCGCCACCAATATGGCGGGTCGTGGTACAGATATCGTGCTCGGCGGCAACTGGAGAGGACAAGCACAAAGACTTAAAGACCCTTCAGAGGAAAAACTTAAAGAACTTGAAGCCCAGTGGGAAGAAAACCACGCGAAAGTATTGGCCGCTGGTGGTTTGCATATCATTGGTACTGAGCGTCACGAATCACGCCGTATTGATAACCAGTTACGAGGTCGTTCTGGTCGTCAGGGTGATGCGGGTTCATCACGTTTCTACTTATCAATGGAAGATTCATTGATGCGTATTTTCGCCACCGAGCGCATGACCAACATGATGCGTAAAATCGGCATGGAGCCCGGTGAAGCCATTGAACACCCGTGGGTTAACCGCGCCATCGAAAACGCTCAGCGTAAAGTTGAAGGCCGTAACTTCGACATTCGTAAACAATTGCTTGAATTTGATGATGTTGCCAACGACCAGCGTAAAGTGGTTTACCAACAGCGTAACGAATTGCTTGATGAAGCTGATATTGCTGAAAGCATTGAAGCCATTCGCGAAGATGTGGTGGCCACTACGGTTAGCAGCTATATTCCGCCGCAGTCTTTGGAAGAAATGTGGGATGTGGCTGGACTTGAAGAACGTCTCAAAAACGATTTTTCCATCGAAATGCCGATCCAAAAGTGGTTGGATGACGATGACAAATTGCATGAAGAGAACTTGCGTGACAAGATACTTGGAACGATTGTTGACGCCTACAAAGCCAAAGAAGAGAAAGTCAGCCCAGATGTTATCCGCCAGTTTGAAAAAGCGATTATGTTACAAAGCCTTGACCAGCACTGGAAAGAGCATTTGGCCGCGATGGACCACTTACGTCAGGGTATTCACCTGCGTAGTTACGCTCAAAAGAACCCCAAGCAAGAATATAAGCGCGAGTCTTTTGAACTGTTCACCGACATGCTTGAGTTGCTTAAAGTTGACGTGATCAACATCTTGTCTAAAGTGCAAGTTCAGGCTGAAGAAGATGTCGAAGCGGTTGATGAGCAACGCCGTCATGCCGCTGAGGTGCCGCATAATTACCAGCATGAAGAAAGTGGTCAGCTGGGTGAGCACGAAAAGGCACACCAGCAGGCGCAGGCGCATGAATCAGAAGTTCGCCACGGGCCAAAGATTGGCCGTAATGATCCTTGTCATTGTGGTTCTGGTAAGAAGTTCAAGCAGTGTCATGGTAAGTTGACTTAAGGATTTTATATTTTTTGGCTGTATGGTCGGTGTTGTGTTGTAGGAGCGAGCTCCAGCTCGCGATAAATGGCGCAGCCATTTAAATTCGTTGCAATATTTCGAAAGGTTGCAATATTTCAAAATGTTTAAATATATCCAAGGCTGAAGTAAATTGGTATATATTGGGCCGGTGGCCCAAATCGCGAGCTGGATCGCTACAAGGATGTAGCAAATTAGAGCAATGCAGGACGCAATTGCCGAGCTCGCTCCTACCGCGGACAACCTACCGCGACACAATCGAAATCCCCAATTCCTCAATCGTACTAATCTGATCCAAAACCTTAACCACCAAGCTATGTTTGGCACTGTCATCAGCATCAACCAGAACCTGCGTGTGGTTATGTTGAGTCAGTAAAGTTTCAATATTGGCAGGAATACGCGCCACATCGACCATGCGGTTATTCATCCAAATATCGCCATTTTCCTTAATTTGAATAACGATGGCTGGGGCTGGGTGGAGGCTTTGTGCTTTTGTCGGTGGCCTTAACACTTCAAGTCCAGTGGTTTGTAAAAAAGAGGTCGAGACGATAAAAAAGATCAGCATGATAAACACGATATCGAGCATCGGTGTCATATCGATGTTGGCCTCGGAATCTTGATAGTGGGTGATTGCTTTTGACATAGAGTTCTCCTTCACTGCCCGATGCCCCTCTTTTTCCCTTGCTCTATAAAGTAAGAGTATGAGTGAAGGGAGCAGGTCAGTGCTTGGTTTCAACAGCGAGGCCGGGGGAACCTCATTTGCGGCAGAGAAGATCACTATGACCCAGCGGTAATGGGTGTTCAAGCCCATGGCGTGGGTTTACGACAGCCGTGTGGTTTTGGCGGATGAGTGACTGTTTTTTAGACTATAGCACCCTCGCCATCAAAAAAGCATCAACATATTGCCCGTCACGAAAGGCATACTTTTTTGCGGTGCCTTCAACAACAAAACCGTGTTTTTCGTAGAGCGCCTTACCTGCGGTATTGTCGGTGTACACTTCAAGTTCAATACGGGTGACGGCCAGCCAGTTGTGGGCCAGATCTATTATTGCCTCAAGCAACTGTGAGCCTACGCCCTGACCCTGACAGTTTTCGCTGACCGCCATACCAATGTTGGCCACATGTTTGCGTCTGGGTGAGCTGAGCACTTCCATGCTAATTTGGCCGACAATTTTGCCGTCGAGTTCTGCGACTAGGCTATAAGCGTTGTCGTTACTGCTGCTGAGTCTTTTTTGCCATTTATCTTCTGACGGGTAGGGCAGTTGCAATGTGCCTGCGTAACACGAGGGTTGTTGGTAAATTTCTTTGATGGCCACATAATCGCGTGGCTCAGAATGTCTGATGGTTGGGTTCATCGGAATGCCCTTATTAATAACGTTGCCAAAAACAGTGGCGGCCTGTTTGTTGAAATTGTCGGATAGTGGATTCATAAAACCGTGTCGCCAAGCGGTTTTGATGCACTGGACAGCATTTGACTTTGACACACTTTGAATGACCTTATCCACATCAAAATGATTTTCTTTGCATGGAAATATTAAGGTGACAGGACAGTTGGGTTTGACGTCAAGATGATGGCGAATTTGGCTGGGATAAAAGCCGATGAGATGTTCTATGTTGTCTGCGCTGAAGCGTTCGCTTGATCGTTCGGTTAGCCGCCACGCTGCTGATGCGCCAGCGCTGAATGAGACGATAGTGACTTTACCACCTTTTTTATCAGCCGCTTTGCGACCAAGTGGGTCAACGACGGACCAAATTATATCGGTATAAGCATCATGACCACACCGTTCGATAAAGGTCTGGTAAGCTTGCGCTTCGTTGGTAAACGATTGGCGCACGCCTTGATAGGGGTCAACCACAATTGCTGAATGTTTATTGGCAAGGGCAATAATATCGTCCGTCAGGCCGAAGATATCGGTGATAACGACAACTGGTGAGCGTTGGCTGTTACTCGCCGTCAAGCCCTCAAACTGCCGATATAATCTGCCAGCACACCGATGAGTTTCTTCATCATATCGTCATCTTGCATACACTTGATGGCACCAATAATGCCTTGC
>JABSOG010000439.1 GCA_013216025.1 Algicola sp.
AGTCTGGCGCTAATGTTTCTCAAAGGTGAGGGCATAGCACAGAATTATGTTCAGGCTTTGGTGTGGTTTCATAAGGCGGCTGAAAAAGGCTTTGTCGATGCGCAGTACAATCTCGGGACCATGTACAAAAAAGGTCAAGGGGTTAAACTCGATTATCTTCAAGCGGTTGATTGGTATCAAAAAGCCGCCGATCAAGGTGATGCCGATGCCCAATTTAATCTGGCGATTATGTACAAAAATGGTCAGGGGGTGAACCGCTTTTACGATAAATCTGCCTATTGGTTTCGTAAAGCTGCCGAACAGGGTCACGGCAGGGCCCAAACCAGTCTTGGGGTGTTGTATGTGTTGGGCAATGGGGTCAAACAAAATTTTGAACTGGCCGTTCATTGGTACAAAAAAGCGGTAGTTCAGGGGCAAAAATCCGCTCAAAACAATCTTGGTTGGTTATACGAAAAAGGTATGGGTGTTGCAAAAGATTATGATAAAGCGCTGGCACTTTATTCTCTAGCCGACAATGCCTGGTCGAAACACCGTCACGCCAACCTGAGCGAAAGAATCAACTGCTTGACCACTTCAAAAACCCGGTTGTTTATGACCGCGCTAAAATGTGCCGATCGCGATGGTTTGATGGCGGCGATAAAAGAAGGCGGGGCTAAGGTCAAAGCCGAAGACAAGGGTAATTGGGGCGACATTTATCTGACCAGTTCAAAACTTTTTGGCACCAGCGAATTGTATGTTGCCTACACGTCGGATGATCGCTTTGCGATGGCAAAATATACCTTTGGCGGCAAGCGAGATTTGACCATGGTGAACAAGGTCAAAGACATTGTGAGCGGCAGTTACGGCGAGCCCGATTCAACAAAGGGCAAGGCTGAACATGGTGAGGTGTCGTACACCTGGACGCTTAAAGATGGTATTACACTAGAAATTACCAGAGGCTGGCCCGACACCACTACCGCTATGACTTACCTCTACCCAGAGCATTATCAGGTGATGAAGAAAGAGCAACAAGAGCAGGACTCTGCTCAGGGTAAGCGATACCGTACTCAGACTAAGCAGTTCTGACTTTTTGGAGATCGCTACGCTTGTGTGCTTCGCACGGAAGGTCAAAAGCCCTAACACGGAGGCACGGAGCCACGGAGGTTCACGGAGGAAAAGCAAAAAAAAGACAAAAAACTTAATAAAGGGAAAATCAGAATCGAATCACTTGTAGGAGTAGACATTTCAATTATATTTTTATTCTTTTAAATCTTTCTCTTTCTTTACTCCGTGGCTCCGTGCCTCCGTGTTGAGATCTTTTGACCTAGACCTTCCCCAGCCCAGTACAGCAAAGCCACATCGGCCTTAACGGCCGCCAGATGCAACTGAAAAACAAAATCCAAATAGCGTTTATCGTTATCCTTAAGCGTACACCCAGCTTTGCCGTTTTTATCACTCACCACGCCCGCCAGTCCAAATAACGCAAAACCTTTTTCGCTGTTATAAAGCTTAAAATAGCGCTGTGACGGTAAAGGCGGCGAACTTTGTTCAGGCACATCATCCCAAAAACGTGACCATTTCACCCCTTTACAATGGGGGATGGGTTGGTCGATAAAAGCCAACGTTTGTTTGGCCAAGTTATTTTTGATTGAGTTGGGTGTGGCTAAGGGTTGAGTTGTGAGTGCCTGACAATAAGCGGGTAATTGCTGCTTGATGGCCCCGCTCAAACGGGTTTTATCAACGCGCATCTGATCAATTTGGTCAGTGATCTTCTCGGTCAGCCAAAATCCGCTGGTGATATTGCTGTCTTGTGGGTAGCGGGTAATTGATTCAAATTCGCCGAGCCTGTCGACCAACGTGGTGGGGCCGTGATATACCGGCACCACATGGGCGGGTACGCTTAAATCTTCGTTTAGATGTAATAAGGCGCCTAAAAACAGCCATTTGTCGTGGGGCGTTGTGGCTTTTGCAAAACCGTCAACGGCCATTTTCCACAGTCTTTTATGCGACATTTCAACGTTTTTTTGTTTCGACAAACGTTGCTCTTGTGGACGCTGCTCTTGAGGACGATAAAAGTGCCAGTTGGTGATCCTAGTGATTAGATGAAACAGCGTAATAGCGCCGGGTATTGCTTCATCTTCATCACTAAATGAACCGGTACCGTGGTCCATCGCCATATTACCCTGAAGCAATCGGTTTAAAACGTTGGGGGTGGCCAACGTTTGGTTGTCAAAACACTGCTGATAGCCTTGAACGGCCAGTTGGGTGAGGGGAGCGTGGCCGGTTTCTGGCACGTAGGCATAAGCATTGTGGGTGCCAATAAAAGCCAAAAAGGTGGCGTAAAATCCCCTTCTCAGCCTGCGGAATCGACACTTCAAACAGTCAACTCAACCTGCTGCATCAGCGACATGGCCAGGTTGTTGTCGTAATAAGCGGCTTCGTTGACAAAGGCTGGATAAACCACCGTTTTACCCTGATACAAAATATCTTCGCCGTCAAAGGTTCTAAAGATAGGATCGCCCGGATGTAGGGGTTTAAAGTCGTTGTCTTGAACGTGTTTGTGGATCATCGCTCTGCGCTGGCCCTGATCGTCTAATGGCAGTTTGACACTTTCGACAAAGCGATAGGCGGTTACAGTTTTGGGCAATGTTGGCAGCTTGTGTTGATTGTGAAAATCAATAAAATCGAGCAGTATATGGGTCAACTGTTCACTTTGCTCAAAAACATCCTGACGTAACACACCTTGCGGTACCGGGCCAACTTCAACCAGTACGCTGCGTTTGGCAATGGTACTGAGAAAATGATGCTCGATGGCACTGTCATAATTGTCATCGCAAAAAATCACTGCCTCTGGCATTTGCATTTTTACATAAGCCGCCAGCTGCGAGTAAAACGGGCCTTTTTCTGGCAAAATGACGTTGGGACCCATATTGGTGGTTGTGGTGTGCAGGTCGATGATAAAATCAGTTTTGGCGTTGCCCTTGGGGCCTAGTTGCTCGTTGATCTGTTTGGCGCGAAGGTGTTCTTCGCCGCAAAATGTTTCATTTTCTAAGTCAGCGAGCTTGAATTGGCGATTTAAATCACAGTCAACATAACGGCAATTCTTGTCATAAGCTTTGACGTTGGCAAGCAGGATATCGGTGCTAAAGCTTTCACGCTTGATCAAAGCACTTTGTTGTTTCCATTTTTTTACCAGATAAACGCCGGTAAACTCATTGCCATGAGTACCGCCCACAATGGTGACTTGTTTAATCATTAACCAATCCTTACAGCGCCGCTAAAATATGATTTGGAAGTTCCTGATGATACCGAATAACTTATTGAATTTGGCAATTATTTTTACTTTGCGCTGCTTTTCTTAATCGTGATGGGCACATTTGGTGTGCCTGCATAAAAAACAATCAGCTCAGCCGGTTCCACGTCTTCATTCAAGCCGTAATGCCAGGTATTCACTAGCTCAACAATCGGATCGCCCGCGCTAAGATAGAGCTTTTTACCGTCTTCACTGACCACCGTGATTTTTCCCTTTAACAGTACAGCTGCATTGATGACCAAATGCATGTGTTCTGGCAACCGGGTGCCGCCCGGAATAGTCACTTTAAGCATGGTGATCTCGGGCCGGCTGCTGGGGTAATTGGGCAGGGGCTGGCCATTCCAGCTTTTGCTGGTTTTGGCTAATACTTCAACTTTCACATCGCTTTGAGCTTGTACTGTTGCCCCAAAAGAGGTTAACAACAGTGCTATGGCGGCAAAAATAAATGGTTTCATAGTTACGCTTCTTTGATGAGGATAGTTAAAGCTTAAAAGCCCATTTGGCCGAGTCCATATCGGCTAAGTCGACAAAACGAACCGTGGGTTTGGCACCCCTGTCAGGCGTTTGCCCGGTGACAACGCTAAGATAGGTGACTGAAGGCGCATTGGATCGTTTGGCGGTGATCACCATAGACACCAGCTTTTGCCACTGACAACCCACAAAACCACAATGGCCACCCATTTCGACTTCACCAAAACTGATGGTGTAATTGTCGTTAGTATATTGGGTTATCAACGACTTTATCTTGTCTTGTTGTTGGACTGTTTTTATCGCAAGTGAAGAAATTGCTGTTGAAGTCGAAGGGGCAGTTGAGGTCGATGGTGTGTCGGCGCTAGATGAAACAGACATAAGTAGCAGTATTCCTGTGAGTATTCTGGTATGTAGGGGTTTGGTCATATTTTAGTATTGTTATTTGTCTGGAGTGGCAGCCAGTATAAATGATCCTACGCAAATAACCCACAATCCAACGCCACGGCGGCATCTTTGAGCTTTTGCATGGCGGTGTTGCTGATTAAAGGTTCGTTGACCCGTTTAATAAAGTTCTGGCTGGTTAGTCTGTCACCAAAAAACATCATGCATCGGTGGCCTTTAATGGCGCGTTGACGGCCAAACCAGGTTAATCCGTGATATTTATTTGATTGCGCCGCTACCGTGGCGGCGAATAACTGCAAGCGGCCATAGGCTGCTTCGTCTGTGTTCAATAATGTGTCAAAGTAACTAATGCTACTGACATCAATCAAGGTCATTCGTTTACTGGTGTCTATTTGCAATAAACCCTGTTTGTTGAGATCGACCTTGAATATTCGCTTATCTTGGCTATCTTTTCGCATCAGGGTTTCGGCGATGGCGTCAATGTAATGCTCTGCTGCGTAGAAAGATGGGATGAACTGGCCGCTGGCATCTTTTATGGGGTCAAATCGTCGATCACCCTGGCCTGAGTCGTTGAAACTACCAAGCACATGATCACAATGGTAAACATGATACAACCTGCTGTGGCGTGGCAGTTGATACAGATGTTCTTTAAGGTTCAAAGGGCAGGGCCTTCAACGATGGTCCTTTCATCTGGTGCAATCCAATCGTCAACCAGATGTGTAAAATTAACGATATCATCTTTGATCAGTGCGTTAATGGGGGTACCCGTATGGTAAATGCAGTTTGCTTCTCTGACCTGCCCTAGGGTGATCACGTCTTCGAGTGAAATATTTATTAGTGCTTTAGTGTCTATAGCAGGCCTGCTGATAATGATCGTCTGTTTATCATGCAGCCAAAAACAGATTTCCCAGTGGCTACGACCCGCAGCCAATATTCGGGGCAGTTCCGCCACAAGGGTGGGGTAGACAGTGCCTTCCTTGTCGAGTTGAAACTGGGGGTACATCACCGAGCCCGTCATTTCAACCGCCAGCACCTGCTGTTTATCCCTGAGTTGCTTCATCTTTCTCGCCACATTTTGGTCGTTGATCCCCAGCAGTTGAGCAAACGAAGAGGCGTCAATAAATGGGTGATTTTTCAGCAAGCCATCCCGGCGTTTAACAAAGCGGTGCAGCAATATCAAGTCGGTTTCGTTAAGCTCGGCAAAATTCGTATTGTTTGCAAGCTGCGTCTGGTTTTGCTGGTTTCTTGTTGCACGTTTTTGCAATGCCTGATCAACACAATTGACGATTTCAATCAGTGCCGCATCGTGCGTATTTGGGCTGGGTATTAACTGCGTGTGTTGGTAGCAGGCGACCTCTTTATCGAGCATTACCTGGGCCAGCGTGTTAAAAACATCGTCATTAGTGTCTGATGCTAAGAGTTCTGAGGTAAGCATGGTGATTGAGCCTAATAAGAGTGAGCTATCTATTTAGTATATATGACACATTGGTTTGCTGCTAATACTAAATGTACTTGCTGTTGTCGCATTTCAGGTTAATTCGCCCCATTGAGTTTAATTACCATATACTGTGATTAACAATGATGCCAATTATGCGACTTGATTTAAGATGGAATGGGCTGAGTTGCGAAGTCGTTACTGGGGCGTTGTGCTTAAGGTGTTACTGTAATATCGGCGTAGAGGATAACGGAATTAGGGATACATTTTGTATGGCAGCGTCACGGTCTAAATACAAAAAAGTGATTAAAAAGTGTTTTTATAAAATAAAATCAAATAAGTAGGGCGCTGTATATTAATAAAATCTGGATAAATATTGAATTTACCGGTTGTTAATTGAACTACTTGACGGTTATCTATTTGATTTTAAATGATTAAAAATCATTCAGTGAGGTTGTTTGCCTTTACCTCTTATGCATCATTAGTTTTTCTAACTTAATGCCTTAGTTTTATTCGTTTGCCGGGAACCATTCGAATGATTAGTATACAACCATCTTCTGAAACACAGCACACGACGAGTTGCTTTGATTCAAACCAGACAGAACTTGGGAAAAGCTGTTTTGGTCAAGACACGAGATAGGGCGGTTTGTTAGATTTCTGGCCTGTTTAGAAACCCTTGGAATTGATTCCTCCTTCAACTTGTTATTTTTAGCCCGCTCCTTTGAGCGGGCTTTTTTTTGCCTCCAAGGATGGAGGTATGTCGCAGGTTCATGGACGAACAGGAGCGACTCTACGGGGTTACGTACATTGTTCATTTATGTTGATATATAATTCACGAACAATAGCAAACAGACAAAAAAAAGCGAGGTGTAAACCTCGCTTATGATTGAAAAGGGCCTATTAACCCAAATAATCGTGATGATGAACCGGTTCACCAAGCTGGCCGAGTTTGTCTAGCCAATCACTCACCTGTGCGGGCGCATTCGGTGCAGCACTAACACCAGCGGCAATTTCACCAGCCAATACGGCGTCAACCGCTAGGCTGACGGTCAATGACACCAAGCGCCCCATGGAGTAACCTGTTGCGTTGCCCTGTGAATCCAGCTGATAGCTTTGATGCCATACCGGTTTGTCGTCTTTGCGTACTTCAAGTTCTACGCACAATACTACGCGGTCGGCTTCGCCTTCGTCATAGCTGTGTTTTTGCTCTAGCTCCTTACTTATCTCGACTAAACGGGCATCGCCTGCTTCACCTGT
>JABSOG010000440.1 GCA_013216025.1 Algicola sp.
CAATGTTATATAAAGTGTGCCTTCGAGGCTGTCACGCTGGTCAATATCGACACTATGTAAGTTGATACGCGGTTCAAAAAACAACACCGATTTGTTGATCAACGATTTCATTTGGGTGACGGTCGACAGGTTAATTTCGTCAAACACCATCGCTTTAATACCACAGCCATAATCTGGGTTCATCACCCGCTCACCGGGATGGGTAGACAGCAAAATATGCAGGCTCTGTTTAATGTCCTGCTCCCCATCAACCAAACTGATGCCATGGCCAGGACTGTTAAATTCCGGCGGAAAAGACCAGCCCGAGCCTAAAAAAGCATTGTTCTCACTCAAGGGTTATCCTCCTATCATCACAGTTGGTGCGCCCAGCGTAATGCTACCACCATGAACCGTGGTATCGCCCATTCGCGCCGCTGGCATACCGCCAATCATCACCGTGGCCGACCCCATGGCAACGGTATCTGGCGGACCGACACAGGTGACGCTGTCGCCGACCACCGATGCAGGTAGGCTGACAATCAACACAGTTGCCACACCAGGGCCAATGATTGGCCCACCTACGTGAGGTACTATCCCAGTGACCATCGGGCATACGTGCAAATCGGTTATTCTTGCTGCCAGTGGCATTTGTCGTTTCCTTTTGGTTGTTTTAGGGTCAAGGTCAAAAGCTTCAACACGGAGGCACGGAGCCACGGAGGAAAGAAAGAGAAGGGCAAAATCAAAAAGTAAAGAATAACCTTTCTTTTGAATGCCTAAAACCCAACCTTTTTTTAATCTTTTAATCTTTTAATCTTTTAATCTTTTCCTCTTTCTTTCTCCGTGTCTCCGTGTCTCCGTGCCTCCGTGTTGAGTGCTTTTAATCTTTTAGTTAATCATCACCATGGCGCCTTTGATGGTGGTGGTGCCGGATGCCGATACTTCGGCGGTGGCTGCGCCTTTGCCGACGAATCCTACTTGCGCATCTAAGTTGATATTCAAAGCAGATCCACTGATATCGCCGCCGGAGGAACTTATACTAATCTCCCCCACGGCATCAATACTTATCTTTCCGCTGGCATTGATTTTAATGTCTTTTGGGCTGTCGAGCGTGATGCCGCCGGTGCCCAGTTCTACTTTGTTGTCATTTTGGTCTTGCAGCAATATCGATTTTCCATCGTCACTGAGCACAATTTTGTTGTTACCCGGGGTGATCACTGTGATGACTTTTTTGTCTTCATCAAATTCGATGGTTAATTTACTTTTGGTCACAATCGCTTTGGTATTGTTTTCGGCCGTCAGCTCATACGGCGGTGCCCTACCCGAGCTATACAGGCTGCCCAAAATCACCGGGTCGCCGGGGTTGTTATTGAAATACCCCAACACCACTTCGTCACCTATCTCGGGGATAAAAAAGTTACCAAAACCTGACGAGGCATAATACGTGGCCAATCGGGCCCATACCCCTTCGGTGTCGTTTTGCATCACCGGCACCGTAACTTGAATGCGATTTTGTTTGTCTGGGTCTTCATCGAGTTTTTTCACCACGCCAATCTGTAACCCTTCGACCCCGGGCATCAACCCAGAGGCAGGCGGAGCAGTCAAATCGCGATAGTCTGCCGACCATGCCGGTGACATACCAAATTCGATTTCAGTGATCCACTGACCACCCTCAATCTCGTGTTTAACGCTGCTGACATAAACATCGCCGTTAAAGCGATTACCAACCCCGGCCACCTCAATGATCGTACCGATTTTGGCCTTGGCGCTGCCCTGAAAACGCATATCGCCGCGGATCCGGGCCAATCCCGATTTAATCTGCTGGGCGGTGGCCCAGTCTTTAAGCGCGGTTTTTTCGTAGTAAGTGCCAGTTTGCATTCGATATTCACTCAGGCCTAGCGTGCTGGCCAAATCGCTGCTGGTTAAATCGCCTTGGCTGTTTAAGGTTTGGGTTGCGACCTCTTCTTCAATGGTCGCCTGAGTCGAAATGTCCCAACTCACCCCTTTGACCGACGAGTATTGGTAACGGGCGTCAATGTCGGCATTAAAGGTCATTAGGTCTTCACCATAAGTGACGGTCAGTACTGCCGACGAACTGGTGTCGGGTGCTTTGACCGTCACGGCGGCGTCATCATTACACACGACTAAACCATTAGCTTCGGCCCTCGACAACATATAATCCCAATCAGAGCAGTTGTACTGCACCAGTTCTTCAAACTGGGTATTGGTGGTGTCGACGGTGGCACTTAAACCACTGCAATTGCCAATCAGCGTGGTCATGATGTCGCTGTCTTTTTGCTTGACGTAATTGTTGCAGTTGCGCGCTATGGTCATGCCCACGGCTTTGTCTTTGCATTCAATCACCAGCCGGGTTTTATTGCTGCCACCAATGCTGATGCCGTGACGCACTACTATGCCACTGAATATTTGCTCTGTTACGCCCTCGTAACCGGCTTTTATTACCACTTCGCTGCCAGGTTTAAAATCATCTTCATTGCTCAGCGGAAAATCTTTGGTCGGCATGTCGCCGTCTTGAAAAACCAAAATCGCCCCACCAATACGGTTGATGGTTTTTAATACTTCAATAGAAAGCACTTGTATTTCATCACTGATGGCCGAACCGTTGGCCTCGATGGTAAACGATACAACGCCATCGCTGTCTGTGTTGGGAGAATCTGCCATGAAAAAGTCTGTATCCTGTGTTTAGACCAGCGGCGGAAAATACAACCGCGTGCCTGGTGTAATGTGACGGAAATTGTCTAGCTGATTATGCTCGGCCACTTCTACGTGATAAGAGCTGTCTTTGTATATTTTGTGACACAACAGCGGCAGTGTGTCGCCTGCCTTAAATTCGATAATGTGGGTCAAATCGGGTGAGCTATTTTTGGCCTCTGCGGCCTGCTCAGCAATTGTCATAAATCCGCTAAAACCAAGGGTGATCTTAGCCCTTAACGGTTCACCGTCTGGTTTGAACAGACTGTAGTCGAGTTTGAGCGTACTCAAGCGACCCTGAAAATCTAAAGTGCCCCAAATAATATCAACAATTTTGGGTTCGTGTATGGTGCCGCTATAGTCGTAAACCAAAGATTTAAGCGAGATGATCTGCGCGCTGACGGTACCACCTGAGGGTGTAGGCACAGCGCCGGTGCCATCAAGCATCAATTCAAAATCGAGGGTTTCGGATCCATAGGCCTCAAACTTGTTTTTGGGCGAAGTGCTGCCCTGCGCACTGTCTTTTTTACAGCCTTTGTCAGAATAAGAAATACTGTGACCATGGCTTAAACTGCCCGGGTTGAGCATTGCCTCAAACTTGCCACTGCCATCGGTTTCTTGAATGATAAGTTGAACTTTACCCACAGTGACTTAACGCTCCCTAATTTCGTTACGCAGTCGCGTAAACGAGCGAATTTCGGCTTTAGCCTGTGATTGCGCCTCGGGTTTATCTTCGCATTTAGGTTCAGGTTCGTCTGTTTCGTGCACAGGTCTTCGTTGCACCGTATTGCTGATGTTGGATTTAACCACCATTTTTTTAACTTGGATTGCCATGGATTTGAAAAGACCCCTATGTCACGCGAGAAAAACTGTTATAACACAGTTCGATTTCTTCAATCGCCACTTCATTTTTGGTCGACTGAAAACCGTCAACTTTCCAACCCACCGGGTAAGCGCCATAAAAAACCCAGGTTCGTACCGGCATGGCGCTTTCATCCAGCAACATCACCGACAGGTCTCTTGGCTCTAACTCCGAAAAACCTTCTGAAAACGTATCCTGACACCACATTACCAAAGCGGACGTTGGCGGTGCGATACCCCGTTTTAATACCAAGTTGGACATTTTGACTGCTTTTGGCAAATGGTACACCACGTTGTCTGCACCACCTTCGCGATATTCATCGGCTTCGATGGTTGCGCCAATACCTGACACTTCAGAAAATGAAGTATCCATCGCCCAAAACAGCGGGTTGGCAAACAATACCTTAAAATGAAAAGCCGGTAACGGCCAATCATTGGGTAGTATCAAATCGGTCAGTGCCACGTTAACTCCTTATCGTCCAAAAACATATCACTGCCCAGACATTAAAAATGCCCGGGCAACAACGTTTTTACGCGTTAACGATTGTCAGGCCTTCGTGCGCCAGTTCAATGGTTTCTACCGCTACTTCGTTACCGTCTGACTTCATGTCGGTGCCGGTGATTTTGGTCGGCCAGGCATTGTTTAATGTCCAAACCATGGTCGGTGCGCCACTTTCGTCTAACAGGTTAATGGTCACAGCGGTGCGACCAATGGTATTCATCTTGATATTGGCATACCAATCGAAGAACTTGTTGTCTTTGATAAAGATGCCTTTTTTCAAGGTGACATTGCCACTTTTGATGATACCGGGCATTTTCACGGTCGAAAATACCTTGTTGTCGCCTGCTCTGTATTCAATGATCTGTGCCTCAATATCCAGTCCGGATATTTCTTGAAACGATGAGACCATCTCGGTACCCGTGCCCCCATCCCACTTCACTTCGAAGTAGAACTTGGGCAACGGCCATACCGTTTCGGATTGTACTGAACCGTCATCTGCCATTTTGAATTTCCTCTAAATAGTTTTTTGCCACTAATTTTTGCCACAACGTGGCACTTTATAAAGCTGCCTAAGCAGATTTATCAGGATTTTTGCATCTGCTGTTGGAACGTGATCTCAATAAATTCTGCGGGCCGCGTCACTGCCACCAGCACAGACACTCGCAAAATGCCTTCGAGAATATCTTCAGAACTCATGGTGTTACCCAGTCCAACATTGACGCTAAACGCATCACCCGGAGATGAACCGGCCAAACCGCCACGCTTCCAGATACCCGTTAAGAAATTGGTGATCATCGAGTTGATAGACACCCAAGTATTGGCGGTGTTAGGTTCGAATACATACGCTTTGGCTGCCAAACGAATCGACTCTTCGAGCATGATCATGGTGCGGCGCACACTGATATAACGCCAATCAAGGCTGTTGCCGTCGAGGGTTCTTGCGCCCCAAACCAAGGTACCTTCGCCGATAAAGGCACGAATAGCGTTGATGGATTTACCTTGGGTAGTAACGTTCAAGTCTTCTTGTTCGTCGTGCGAAATATTCACGGTTGGAGACACCACAGCGCTGAGGCTAACATTTGCAGGGGCTTTCCAGACGCCACGCGAATTGTCGACCATGGTATAGATGCCCGCCATTGCCGCTGCTGGTGGCAACAAATTCAATTGATATTTAATATCAGCGAGAATTTTGCCGTAAACCGCACTCATTGACGTTAGGGTTTTGTCGAGCAGCATTTTTTCGGCCACCGATAAATCCTCTGAACTCAAACTCGCCACTTCATCTAACATTTGCTGTTTTTTGCCTACCCGCAGCTTATTGCCACCACTGGCCAGTTCTTCTTCACTCATACCGTCTAAATCAGTAAAAGCGGCAGCGACTTCGTCGTTGAGCAAACCAACCAACACATCAGTACTACCGACATTGCCAAAACTGACGTCACTGTCTTCGACAATGGTGGTGTTAAGCCACGGATAATAAGCCGCAGAAAAATCGAGATAGTTAATCCCTAACTTAGAACGGAAGTTATTAATACAGTCGCCATCTGGGTGCTGTCTGTCTTTGTAGCCACCCCAAACATCCAAAACCGACACCCGGTTTCTCATGGTTTTGCCACAATGGGCCAAAGACGCCTGTTGCACGTTAATGCAATCGTTCTCTGCAAGACGAACCGCTTCAGGCAAGACCACCATGGTGGGTTCTTGTTCTTTAACCAACGGCTCGATACCACTTTTGAGTTTGCCGCCGTCGATATCGTCATTGTAATTACCGACAGAGACAATGTAACAAGGGCCGCCACCGTTTTGGAAAAACAGCAACATGCTGTAATACAATAGATATTTGGTGTTAGATTGGTTAATCAGATACTCTTTGCCACCGGCCTTAAACGCAGATTCTTCGGTTGAATCTTCGGCTTTTTCGACAATATCAAAGGTCGGTGCTGGTGCGCCGCCATAGAAATTGTGATAATCAGACATTGACGTGATCCGCCAAGGTTTGCCTGCCAGAGACTTACCGCCGTTATCGGCTGATTCGGTATACCCGATAAAGGCCGGTACTGCTGTGGCGACCTCGACAACGGAATTGGGAAAGGCATTTTTTTCTACAATATAAACGCCTGGGGTTTTCATCACACCCATGATTTATTCCTCATTGAATTAATAGTTGATGTAAATTTCAGATAACGCTGCCCTGTTGCCGTCAATAACCGCTTGATATTGTTGACCAGGTGAAGCAACCGGCAGCCTTTTTATCAGCACTTTACTGCCATTTCCTTGTGCACTTCTTAATTGAAAGCGATAAGGGGATTTTTCCTGCAATCCCAACGCTGATTGTGTTCTAAAAATATAAGCTTGCTGACCAGTGGCCAGAATTTCACTGTCGCAAACCTCAAAATCGATGTTGTCATCTAAATCGACAATACAGGTTTGACTGTCTATATGTTCACCCATCAGGTAATACTGCCAGATGGTGGGTTTCGCCTCAAAATCGACGGTAAATACCGTATCTTTGTTGGCAGAGAATGCCTCTATGGCGTTTTCATCTACCACCACGGTGACCACAAAACAGCAGTTTTGCAGTGAAGCCGCACTGTCGATGATGTCTTGTTTAATGAGCGTCGATACGTCTGTAAAATCACTTTCGCTGGCCCATTGCCCATCGTGTAAATTCACTTGAGCAGACTGACCGTTCATTTGACCGTGAAAGTAGAGGGTTTGCCCGGATTTTAAGATTTGAGGCGTGGTGTAATTAATGAAGTGACTGTCGGTGCTATAAGCTTTGAATGTCAGTGCCAATGGGTCATC
>JABSOG010000441.1 GCA_013216025.1 Algicola sp.
CCTATGTGGTTACGCCCACCGGCCAACAAATACATGAAGTGCCACGCGGTGATGGCCGTTTTGAACTGGTGTTAATCGAAAGCTTTTTGGATTGGTTTAAACATCATCCAGAATTGAACCTGCAATGGTTAGAGCGTTTTTTAAATGATTACAGCACATTCTCATCGTTGCTCACCCCACCGCAGTTGACGGTAGGCGCTCACCTGACAGCAGCGATAGTGACCGATATTTTGTTTCGATTGGTCAATGGCTTGGAGGTAAAAAGCTACCCAGAGCCTTATTTTGCTCACACTCATTAATAATATTAAGAAAAAACAAAAAACTTGCGACGATTTGTGACGTTCAATTGTTATATAGATAAAGAAAGAGAATTTAAGGAAGTCGTATCAACAGGATGTATTTAAGGAAGTCGTATCAACAGGATGTATTTAAGGAAGTCGTATCAACAGGATGTATTTAAGGAAGTCGTACCAACAGGATGTGTTTAAGGAAGTCGTATCAACAGGATGTATTTAGGAAGCCGTATAAATGGGGTCTATTTAACGAAGCCGTAAAAATGGAGTGTATTTAAGGAAGTTGTTTGTATTAGGGTGTATTTAGGGAATTCAAGTGAATAGACGAAGAAGAGGGAACCAGGCGCAATACCTGGTTCCATTCATTCAAAAACTTCGATTAGTCGGCGTGCAAGGCGTCAATAGGATCAAGTCTCGACGCTTTTTTAGCTGGATAGATGCCAAACAGAATCCCGATGATCATGCAAATAATCAAGGAAGAGACAATCGCTGTCATTGACCAAATCACCGGCCAACCTGAAAACAGCGCAATCGCCTCGGATAATATCAGGCCAAAGACCACCCCCAATATGCCACCGAACAGCGATATCACAAAACTTTCCATCAAGAACTGATGCATGATGTCATCACGAGTTGCACCAACCGCACGATACAATCCGATTTCTTTGGTTCTTTCTAATATCGTCGCCAACATGATGTTCATGATACCGATACCACCAACCAGCAAAGAGATCCCTGCCACCGATGCCATCACGATATTGAATATGTTTTGGGTTTGTTTGTGCTGCGCCAATAACGCAGAGGGGATCAGAATGTCAAAGTCATCCATATCGCCATGACGTTTTTTGAGCAAGTGGGTGAGCGCTTTTGCCGCCTGCACTTGGTCAACATTTTTGTTAACCCGAATTCGGAATGAATCGATTTCGGCATCAAGTTTTTCAATATTCAACCGTTTGGCAACCGTCGACAAGGGCAAAAATATCGAATCGGATTCACCGCCAAGTTTAACCCCCTGAAATTCTTTCTTAGAGATATTCGGTGAGTTCAATACGCCTACGACTTCAAGCCACAGGTGATTGACCTTGAGCTTTTGACCAATCACTTGTCCTTGCGGAAACAGTTTTCTGGCAGCAACAGCCCCAAGTACCGCGACTTGGGCAAAGGATTTGTTGTCTTGCTCTGTCAATAAACGACCTTGATCGGTTTTGAGGTTCGACAAAGCAAAGTAATCTTTGGTCACGCCCAACACGTTTGACTTGGTTTCGCCTTCACTGGTGTAAACCGAATAGGTTTTGACTTTTTTCTCGGCACTGCTCTTTTCAATAAAAGGCAAAGTCACCTGCGCGGCTTGAAGATCCCGTAAGGATAAACCCACCGAGTGTTTGCGCATTTCTTTAAGTTCTTCTTTATCGTATTCTCGACTTTGAATGATGAGGTTACGAACCCCCATAGTATCAATCAGTCGCAAAGCTTCTTGCTCTGCCCCACTGCCAATGTTAAGCATGGCGTTAACCGCACCAACACCGAAAATCATACCAAGTAAAGTTAACAGCGTACGGAGTTTGTGCCGTGCGAGTTCATCCACAGCTTCAAGTAAGGTATCTTTTATTTTCATTAATTTGTTCTGCTTTTTATCGTTTTGAAACACTCGTCCATGAGGGATTTCAAAAAACGTTGTGTCGAAGTAACTTCGACTGCTCTGACATTTTCAACAGGTTGAAAATGGTGGTACATCCTGCTACCACCTGTCTATTCCATACGACAAGTTATAGCACCACAGGTTTAAAGAGGGCTACTTGTTCTCCGGCGCTAACACCCGTTTTGATCTCGACTTCGGCGAAGGTTTTCATCCCAAGTGTGACGGGTTGCTTTACCATTTTTCCACTTTGGTCGACATAGACAAAACTGCCATCGTCATCGTTAAAAATAGCTTGCAACGGCACCGCTAAAATACCTGATTGAGTTACTCCAAGTAAACTGGCGGTCACTTTATTGCCGGGCTGAACAAAGGCTAAATCGGGGTTTTCGATGCTGACCGTGATCCCAAAGTACTTAACGGGGTTGCCACTGCGAATGGTTTTGGCGATATTGTCCTTTTTCTCGACTATGCCACTAAACACCACCTCGGGACGAGCATCAAGGCGAATATCCGCTTTATTGCCCACCTGGATGTTGCCAGCTTCACTTTCCAAAACAAACAGTTTGGCCTGTAATACTGACAATTCCGGCAGCGTTGCTATTTTGGAACCGGGCCACAATGACTTACCAATTCGGGGTTTTTCACCACGCCAGTTTTGTTCGTAAATAAGAATACCGTCATGGGGGGCAAACACTTCGAGCTGCGTCAATGCCAATTCATATTGGTCAAGCTTGGTTTGATATTGCTGGGCCTTGAGCGACATCAATTCCATTTCGCTGCCGGAACTGAGCGAGAAGTTATCCAGTTTCCATGACAGAAACCCTTTTTGAGCCGATAGATATTCTCGGTTGTCCAGCGCATCGATGATGTCATTTTTTGAATAAACGGTTAAATCGTCGATATCGAACTGATCAGAAAAATCTATTTCTTTATCGACCACGATGGTGTCGCTTTTGATGTCCATCTTTTCGGAGGCGATTACCCTTGATTTGTTTTTGGTTTCCAAATCAGCTGAGTTAAGATCGAGGCGGGTACTGTCCCTTTGGGTGACAAAAGTTTCACCATCAAAGCGGGCAACCACATCGCCTTTCTTCACTAGGGTATTTTCGGGCAATAACCACGAAATGGTTTGCGGACCCCGTGCGCTGCCAGGTACCGACATCACCGTTGAAGTTGCGGCAACGACTTCTCCCTTGGCGGGGATTTCAATACTCAATGTACTTTGCTTGACTTCAATAGTCATTATTGTGGTTTTGCTTTTATCAGAGCAGCCGCTAAGCGCCCCCGCCCCCATTGCGATAGCCAATCCAATGGCGACCGCTTTTCTAGCCAGTGCCCACCCTGAAAGGAATGTTGCTGGGCGCTGGCTTGGGGTTGCATGGATGCAATGCCATTTCAACTTGTTGAAATGTGAGCGAAGTTTTGCTTGCCCAAACGCAGCGGTCTGCTGCAATCTCACACGGACGTGAGTTGCAGCACGATAATGAGTTAATATCACAGTATTACTTCCTCCCCTTCCTTCAATCCATCGGTGATCGCGGTAGTCTCGTCATCAAAAGCCACCACTTTAACGACCCTTTTTGTTTCGCCAAAAGTGCTCTTCAATCTAACCGTGGCTTCGCCATCTAGCAGTAAAACCGCCTGAGTCGGCAAAACAATAACATCTTTATAGGTATCCACCACCACAGACAAACGGGCAATCATGCCCGGGCGCATAATCTTGCGGTCTGGGTTATTGATTGCGATTTCGGCCTCGATGACTTTCTCAGGGTTGTTTTTGGCTTTTTCTTGGATCACTGCCCCCAGATTGATTAAGGTACCGATATATTTGTTTTCTGAATTGGCATCAAGCACTATCTCTACAGTCATTCCGGTTCTAACCTTGCCCAGATTACGCTCTGATATTTTTGCCTTGACAATCATTTTGTCAAGCGAAGGTATTTCTGCAAAATTTTGACCCGAGTGTAAGGTATCGCCAACCGCAAACTTGTCACCTTCAAAGTTAGTGCCATAAATGAACAAACCGGCTTTGGGTGCCTTAACCGTCAACTTGGCCACATCTTTTCGTAACTTACTCACTTGGGCCTCAAGGTGTTGCTTTTCACTTTGTTTGATTGACATTTCGAGGCTGGCTTTGGCCGCCAAGCGCTTGACTTTTTCTCGATAGAGTTCAAGGTCTTGTTTGGCAATTTTCTGATCGATGATCAGTTTTTTACTGTCGTTGTTAGAGGTGGTGTAGTCAATTTGTTTGACTTTACGTTCGCTCTTGCGAGCTTCGACTTCGCGTCTGGCCAATTGTACTTTAAGATCTTCTTTTGCTTTTTCCTGAGTCAAAATCTTATTTTCTAACTCCTTGGATACCGTACTTAATTCATCCCTTTTTTGCTTGAGCTTATCGGTGAGTTTATTGGTTTCAAAACGCGCAACAACTTGCCCCTTTTTAACCGGAGTTCCCTCAGGCACGATGAAGTTAAGCTTATAGCGCCACATCCGGGTCACACTCGGTGGAGACAAATAGGCTGTATCGGCAGAGGCCAACTCGCCATTGGCTTTGACAGCAACGTTAAAAGAGTCTTTACGGGCGGTGACGGTTGTTAAGTCATCGTCTATACAACCTAGTGTTAGGCTACACAAAATACTAACAGCGACTGACCTTACTAGCACTGACCTTATAACTGACGACTTTACAATCGGCATTTTTGATAATAGTTTACCCATCTTAAAGCACCTCCACAAGAACACTCATACCGGGGACCAGAGCCACACCGCTATAGTCTTTAATATCGATTTCGATCTGGAAAAAAGCCGCAGTTCCCCACGCCTCTTTAGCTTCAGACTGAGGGACCAACTTGGTAACAACCCCTTCGAATTGCTTGCCAGTCATGGCATCAACACTAATGACCACTTTAGAATCAGTGGTTACTGAGCCTTTATCGACTTCATTAAGCCAGGCGACAATACGCATTTCGGTGGTAGAAGCTATCTCGGCGACTTTCCAAGTAGCCTGCACCGTACTGCCAGAAGTGATTTTGCTGCCGTTCCAAGGGTGGTTGGCGTAAACCATCGGACCACCCATTTTACTCTTCAGTGCGGTCAGTGCAGATTTTCGTTGCAACGCATTGAGTTCATAATCTGTTTTTTTAATCGCCGTTTGCTTTTTTTCTATGTCGGTTTTCACTTCTTCACGTTTAGTTGTCAAACGACGGCGCGCCTTTTCGACATCCAAGCGCTTTTTCTCAAGCTCAACATTGGCTTTTTCGTGCTCATAACTGCTGACAAATTCGATCCCGATATCGGCATCAATTTGACTTTTTTGATGTTCTAATTTGGCTTTTTCAAAGGCAAATTCAGCATCCATGATACCTTCTTCACCGGTGCTTTTGGCGAGCGCCAATTGATCTTTTTTCTTTGACAAGTCTGACTCTTTCATTTCGATATCAGCGTCAACCGAAGCACGGTCAAACAACACCACCAGTTCACCTATTTTGGCAATTTTACCTTCTGGCAACATCCATTCAACCTGAGTTTGCCAACCAGAAATACGTGGGGCATAAAAGGTTTCGCTATTTTTAGATGCCACTTGGCCAGTCAACAACAACCCTGCTTGACAGACAGCCGGTGCAGCCAAAGCCATTAACATTGCTGACTTTAAAAAGGTCGTTTTAAAAAGGGTGGATCGGACAAATTTAGCGCCTATCATCGATGATCTCTCCGTCTTTAACGTGGATAACCCGCTGGGCATGATCAGCCACTTCTTGCTCGTGAGTCACAAACACCAAAGTTTGACCCTGCTTGTGCAGTTCTTTAAACAAATCCATGATCTCAGCTGAGGTTTTACTATCGAGGTTACCAGTCGGCTCGTCCGCAAAAACAATACGAGGATTAGTGACCAACGCCCGGGCAATAGCAACACGCTGTCGTTGACCACCAGACAGTTCATTAGGGCGATTTTCTAACTTGTCACCCAGACCGACCCGTTCGAGCATTTTGGTGGCCATTGCCATCGCGGTTTGCTCATCAGTATCGTTAAAACGCATCGGTACCATGACATTTCTTAACGCGCTCAAACGAGGTAATAAGTGGAATGATTGAAAGACAAAGCCAATTTTTTGATTGCGGATAGTAGACAATTCATTGTCAGTCTGGTTTTGCACCCGTTTGCCATCAAACAGATACTCGCCGGAAGTCGGTGTGTCCAAGCAACCCAGTATGTTCATCAGTGTTGATTTTCCAGAACCGGATGCGCCCATGATAGCGACCATCTCATTGTCCTCGATTTGTAAATCAATACCTTTTAATGCCTCGAATGCGGCCGGGCCTTCATTGTAAACTTTTCGTACTTGATTGAGCTGGATCATAGCGTTTATACGGTTCCTGTTGGTATGCCTTTCCAATGAAGCACTATAGCAGGATCCGGCTGTTTTCATAAGATCCGGGAAACAAGTTTTTACAAGTCTCTTGGTTATTTTGCCGCAGGCAAGAAAACAAAAAAGGCGCCCTAAGGCGCCTTTTTTAAACAAAATCGAAAGACGATTAAGCTTTAGTGATAACTTCTGCCAATGTCCAAGACTTAGTCTTAGAAATAGGACGACATTCACTGATAGTGACTACGTCCCCTTCTTTACACTGGTTTGTTTCATCATGGGCATGCAGTTTGGTTGTACGCTGGATATACTTCCCATAAATAGGATGTTTAACCTTGCGGACAATCGCGATAGTAATGGACTTGTCCATTTTGTCGCTGACTACAGTACCTTGTAATGTACGTTTTTTAGTTTCGCTCATTACTCACCTGCCTTTTGAGTCAAGATAGTTTTTTGCACTAATACAATCGGAACACCAATCTGCTCCATACATTTTAATATTCATCCGTATAAAATTTATAAGTTTTATTATTTTGAAGAATTGTACATT
>JABSOG010000442.1 GCA_013216025.1 Algicola sp.
ACATTTTCGTTGATCAGCTGTAATGTGGCCGTTGCCGTAAACATCTTGGTAGTAGAACCCAACTGAAACAACGTTTGGGTCGTTGCGCCCTCAGTACCATTGTGAACTTTATTGCCGTAGGCCTCGGCAAAGACGATTTCGTTATCTTTCATCACCGCGATAGACACAGCTGGTGCGTTGCTGGTGGCCAATTGAGATTGAGCTGTCGCCTTCAACGCAAGAAAAGGGTCTGGCGCGGGCGTTGGAGTCGGTGTTGGAGTAGGCGTGGGTGTTGGAGTTGGAGTAGGTGTCGGCGTGGGAGTCGACGACCCTCCGCCGCCACAAGCGGTAAGTAATAAAGCACCAACAACAATAGTGGTATATTTAAACATTGTGTTTTTCCTTGGTTACAGATTGAATGGTTTTTTCTGAAATGGAGTTTAACCCAAATAACCAAGGGCAGGACAAAATATAGGGTAAACGGCGCTATAACGTTGTAAGCGGTTGTTTCTTATTGATGAGGTCAGTTTATCTCGCCATTCAATCGTGGTTGTCGTGCCATCTTTGCCTGTTTTGGCGATGGCGCGAAAATCATTCTTGGTTTGGATTGGGTGCAAATCATTACTTTTTCTCTTCATCAATCCAATCTATTGCCGAGGCTAGTTCAACAAGGTCTTTGTAAGTGTTTGGTGGTACTTTATCCAAACCATTTTTGATATGAATATGTTCTAGCCATTTACTTGCAGATTTTTCAAGGAGCTCATATGAATAAAATTCCCCCGCTAATTCACCAAGTTTGTCATTTACTTTATGATATTTCGTTCTTTTTATGCGGCTTCTGCCATCCATAGCCATCATAGCAGGAAGCCCCCCATTTGATGGATAACCAAAATAACATGCAAAAATATCTCTACAATACAATTGCAATTCGGCTTCATATTTGCCGGCCGCATAACTATGTTGAAACCCCAAAGATTGAATGTCAGTGGCAACAACTTCAAACTGTATTTTCATTTTTTTCTGTTTAAAATCAAATCGATCATCCAAGTATTTACTCAACGTGATATCTTTGTCACCTTCTTTACGATTAAATTTTGAATTTATAATTTTCTCATAAAGCCCATCATCTTTTTCCCTAATACAAAGCAATGCAGTCAACATCAAAATATCAATTTTCATCCCTTTTTCGAGATTCGACAATGTAGCTATCACCCGCTCAGTTATCTGAATAGCCGTCCTAACGGAAATCCCAAACGCACTCAACACAACGGTAATATTATCCAAAGTCAGCTTAACATCATCATTCTCAGGCCAAACAGTCACACCCAACTCTTCAAAATACTCTTTCGACAGTTTTTCAGTCTGACAATGCACCGTCAAAAGGTCTTCAAACTCCGGCGTTTTCAGACTGAACCGACTATTAAAAAATCGTGATAAATAGACTCTGGCATCAAACCCTTCGCCATAAATGGCTTTTACCGCATGTTGTAGTTGCTCGGTGTCTGTCGCCACAACAAACACCACGCCGGGGATATCGAAAATGTGCTTAATGGTTTCTAGCATTTCGACCGCATAGCTGGGCCTGCAACGGTCCAACTCGTCGATAAAGATAAAAGCGGGATACTGGTGGTCATTTTGGTCAATAACAGCCGCCACCCACTTTTCTACATTCTCCTTTAAATTGGTAATGGCTACTGCTTTAGCGTCATGCTCGTTGATAAGTTGCTCGACCATCTTTGATGCAGCGAGTCCCATATCAACATCCTGACCTTTTTCATCTTCTACGGTTTCACCCACTTCTGCCGTTTCGTCCTCTTCCATGATTTTAAGTGGGTCGATACCCAAATAGCGCTTGGTTAATCCTCTTGCCATGCTGGGGGCCGCGGCTTTTAACAAACCCAGTAACTTTCTCGGAGCTTTAAATTTCTTGTCATCTTCACTTTTGCCCGCTTGCTCCCTTAGCTGCTTTATCATCGACGAAACCACCGTCATTAACGGGTCGTCAGAATAATCTTGCTTCCAAGCATCAATGTAAACAACAGGATAATTGGCTTCGAGATCTTTAGCCCAACGGCGTAGAAAATAGGTTTTGCCCGAACCCCAGCCTGAATTCAGGTTCAGCACATAGTTGTGACGCTCTTCAGTTGAGCGGTCGAACCCTTCGCCAGCCAAAAACTTGGTTAAAAAGGTTGCGTATTTCTGCCTGCCGAGTTTATCTTCTGGAAAGGTTTCAACCACTTTGTCAGCATCCTTTTTATCTGTTATTTCCAGCTGCTGTGACCAATCAGTTACCGTGCGCGACATGTTTATTCCCTAATTTTAATTAGAGATAACATTGGGACGTTTAAACACCGTTTCAAGTAATTTTATTCAAAATACCGAAGACAGATTCTTTTGTCGAAAAACTCGTTTCATGCGTTATAATGCCAGCCAGTTGGTGATAACCCCTTGATTGACAGGATACAGATGAAAATCAACGAATTGCGATTGCAGAATTTTCGAAAGTTTACCGATGCCCGTTTTCGCTTCAACACACAATCTAATGTCACCGTATTAATCGGTGATAACGCCACAGGCAAGTCGGCCATTTTAAATGCGCTGTCCATTATGATGGGCAGCTATCTGCTTGATTTTAAAGTGCCCCGAGCAGTCCGTCATATCCGCAAAGATGAAATTCATTTAAAGCAGGTCAAACACGATGATCTAGTCACACTTGAGCCACAATGGACCGAAGGTATAGCACTGTCTTGCACTGGTTCTTTAAGCGAACTTTATCCAGATAGCGACACTGATTACAACAGCATAACTTGGTCCCGCGAATTAACGGCAGCTACCAGCAAAACCACCAGAATCAACGCCAAACAGATAGCTCAGGTCGGTAAATCAGCCCGGGCTGCGGTTGAAAGTGGCGCCGAGGTCTTGCTGCCAATTCTCACCTATTATGGTACGGGCCGATTATGGAATGCCAAAACCCAAACCGGCGCAGCAGATTCACGCACTGTTGGTTATCATGATTGTCTTGAGCCCAGCTCTAATCACAAATTGTTTTTACAGTGGTTCAGTCGCCTTGAAATGGCCGCATTACAAAAACGCAAGACCTTTGGCGTTCTCGAAGCGGTGCGTAGTGCCGTTCGATTGTGTATCCCCCATTGCCAAACTTTGTTCTTTGATATTGAACAACAACAACTGATGATTGAATTTGAAGACGATAGCTTGTTCAGCTTTGACAACCTCAGTGACGGTTATCGCAATATGCTGGCCATTGTCGCCGATATTGCTCATCGTGCCGCCCGCTTAAACCCTCACCTAGGTATCGACGCAGCAATAAAAACCCCAGGCATTGTACTGATCGACGAAATCGATTTGCACCTTCATCCCAAATGGCAGCGCACCGCAGTCAACAGCCTGCGCGAAGCCTTTCCCAAGATACAATTTATTGTTTCGACCCATTCCCCTTTTATCATTCAGTCTTTAAAATCTGGTGAAATAATAGACCTTAATACCAACGGCGAGGTTAGTGATGAGCAGACACATTTGGCTGAACCTTCACCGATAAAACAATACAGCGACCGCAGTATTGAAGATGTTGTAGAAGATGTGATGGGTTTGGAAATGCCCTCTCGTAGCGCGCGACTTGAGCAGATGTATCAAGTGGCTGAAAAATATTACGACCTGCTAGACGATACCAGTAACGCTACAGATGAAGAAAAAGACCAGCTGAAATCACAATTAGACAAGCTAAGTGCGCCATTTAGTGAAAACGTTGCCTATCACGCATTTTTAGAGCGACAAAGACTCAAAGCTGGAGTTGTCTCTTGTGAAGAAAGCGAGGAGTCATAATCATGAGACCTGTCGAGCGTGGTCCTACTCCCTTAAATAGCGATGGTACAACAAAGCGTTATGCCAAATACGCCAATGCCCGGCGAGATCTGATCGCACGTCTTGGCGAATATTGTTCATATTGCGGTATGCATTTAGATTCGTCACTGGCCGTTGAGCACATTCAGCCCAAAAAACACTATCCTCACCTTGAATTACAATGGGGTAATTATTTACTGGCCTGTACCAACTGCAATTCGACCAAATTAGACAAAAACCCACCTTTAGACAGTATATTATGGCCACATCTTGATAATACTTTTCGCGCATTTAAGTATGATGTTGCAGGGGTTGTCAAAGTGGCACCCGGCTTATCCCTGGCTTTGAAGATAAAAGCGCAAGCCACCATCAAATTAACCGGCTTGGACAAAAAACCCAACAAGCAGGATGCTTCTGACCGGCGCTGGCTAAACCGCCGAGAAGCTTGGCAAGATGCCAATGCGGCAAAAGCAGATTTATTGATAGCAGATTCACCAGCCATGCGCCGCAGTATTATCAGGGGTGCCAAGGCACAAGGTTATTGGAGTATTTGGATGACGGTTTTCAGCGATGATACCGACATGCTGGCGCGACTGCTTGATACAACCAACTTTGTTGGTACTGCACCAGCGTGTTTTGATGCGCAAGGGGCTACAGTTGCCAGAGTGGGTGGGCAGGTTTAAAGATAGACCACCAAATCTGCGGGTAGATTGACATTTTTAACCCACCTTCCGTTCCAACCAGAGCAGAAACAGCTGACGCATCCAGTGGTTTCAGTGGAGTATTTTTGTTCAAAGGTAACTACAGCTCTAGGATACATTACGTCCATGTAAAAAAAAGCCCGCAATGCGGGCTTTTGAAAATGGCAATACAACTGTATTGCCGCTTGGAGAAGGTGGGTTTTAGCTCAGCCGATGCCGCCTGAACATAACCCCAGCCAATAGCAACCACAACCAATAGCCCATCGAACCACCGCCGCTGCTTTTCTGAGGTATTTGTTCTGGTTCCACGATATTGATCACTGTCAGGGTGGTGTTGCTGCTCGCTGACAACAGACCATCAGTCACCGTCACGCTCAGTTCAATCACTTCATCGGTCGATACCTGCGGCAAAGTGACCTTCACCTGTGCTGCTGTGTTGTCATCAAACGTAACGGCCGGGCCAGATAACTGTACCCAACGGATGCTCAAGGTATCGTCATCCGGGTCGCTGTGTTGTGTCGTCAACGTAACTGACGTCCCTTCGACAAAACGAGTATCATGGCTATCAATAGTAATCGACGGAGCCTGATTTACCTGCTTCACCATTACCACAATGCTTGCAAGTGTATTGTGCACGCCATCACTGACCGTTAAGGCAAAAGTCAACGTCTCATCCGTTGTGACTGACGGGCTGGCAAACTGCAATGTGGCTGTCGTCGTGTTGTTTAACACCACGGCCGTACCTTGGGTTTGTGTCCATACAAAGCCTAAAGCACTGCCTTCGGCATCGCTACTGTTGCTCGCATCCAAGGTCACAGCGGTTGCTTCATTCACAGTCACAAACAAGTCAGTCACCACCACTGGCGGCAAGTTTTCAACCACAATCGCGCCCGGGTCTTCCACTGAGCCGTTAACCGTTAAATCGGTATCATTAGGGCCCCCATCTTCAATCAACAATTGCATGCAGTTGTCACCTTCGGTCAACCCAGGTGTGTACGCCGCATCATTGACTGCCGGACAGTTGCCTGAGGCATCCGTAAGGGCTGAGCTCAAGGTGTTTTTGTTATCTTCAACAAAGCTGAACCAGCCTTGCACCGTATTATATTTGCGGTACACCGCAGCTTGGGGCAACGCCGTGCCATTGGTCAGCGGAATAATCACCGCCACCGAATCGCCCTGAGTCACCAATCCATTAATGGCAAAGTTATACAATGGCGTGGTCGCGACAAAGCCAGAGTCGGTGGTATCGGCCGCATTGGCATCCACCACGTTGGCCAACTCACTCACGGCAATACTGGCGTTCTGACTACCGGCCCCTTGCGCTGCTTGAACGGTCGAACCCACCGACATGGTCAAACCCGGTGCAGTCTGCATAGGCTCAGTATTGTCTGCACTGGGCAAACGGGTGGTGTTGCTGTCATTGTCCAAGTAATCGGCAATACCATCACCATCGGTATCACTGTAACCTTCGGTTGCATCCGGGATACCATCGCCATCTGTATCGGCTGTGGTACTGAGTACCGGTAGGCTTTCTACCAACAGCTGCACATCACGGTTAACACTAAAGGCATCTGCCGTATTGGTTTCAGTCACTGTTACATTGAGGCTATAGGTGCCTTGTGCCACGATGACCGGGTCCAATTCAAAGGTCAACGCGTTGCTGTCAATCAGCTCATCCACAAAGGCGTTGTTGGCGACAGTCCAAACGATATCATGCGTATCAGACAAGTTACTGTCCTTGATGGACGCGCTCAGCATCACTGGCCCATTGGCTGCGTCAATCACACTGACCGGGCTACCGTTTTGCGTCAAGACCACGTTCAACAGCGGTGCCACATTGGTTTCAATAATACGCAGTTCAGTGCTGGCAGCTTGCCCCACAAAGGCATTGTTCGCCGTGATGAGGGTCAGCGACAAGATGTCATTCAGGACCACGTTGGCTGGCACAGTGACCACCAATTGGTCTTCGGTGTTGGCCAGAATCGCGCCACTGAATTCACCCACCAACGACCCATTGAGATGCAGCTGATAAGTAAAGTCCACCGGGTAAACCGGTGCCAAACCACTCAAATATGCATCGACCGGGTATTGGCCCCCCGCTTCAACGGTGATTAATGGCGCAACGCTCAGTGCTGGTAAAATCTGCGCTTGTGTCGTGGTCGTCGCAACGTTGCCCGAGGCATCTGTTGCACTGAGAACAACCGTATGCACTCCCGAGGTAAATTGACTGGTGCCCACGATAACGGCGGTGATGTCACCATCAACGATGTCGGTTGCCAACACATTAAAGACCA
>JABSOG010000443.1 GCA_013216025.1 Algicola sp.
ATCGTGTTCGGTGCACAGGTCTTTAACCTTGGCCAGAAAATCATCCTTGGGATAATAGAGGTTCATCGGCTCCATGATAACGGCGGCAAACTGGTTGAGGTGGGTTTCAAATAAGGTTTTTAATGAATCTATGTCGTTGTAAGTAAAGGCATGAGTGAGCGCTTTGGTGCTTTTTGGCACACCTAAATCACGGCTGGTGCTGCCGATATACCAGTCTTGCCAGCCGTGATAACCGCAAACGGCTATCCTGTCTTTTTGGGTGTAGGCGCGGGCAAGGCGGACGGCAGCGGTGGTGGCGTCACTGCCATTTTTGCCAAAACGCACCATGTCGGCGCACGGGATAAGGTCAACCAGCAGTTCGGCCACTTCAAATTCAAGTCGGTGGGGTAAGGAGAAAATAGAACCTAATTCGAGTTGTTCGGTTATCGCTGCATTCACTTCTTGGTCGGCATAACCGAGGCTGATGCACAGCAGGGCACTCATAAAGTCGGTGTATTGGTTGCCGTCTACATCATAAAGGTAACAACCTTTGCCCTTTTCGGCAAAATAGGGGCTCACGCCCTCGGGTAATGAAAGCAAGCTTTTGCTGAAGGTTTGGGAGGCCAGCGGAATGGTGGCCAAGGCCCGTTTGAGATAAGTCTGTGATTGACCAAATTGTTCGATTGTCATTAATAATTAGCCACTATATTGTCGGTTTAAGGCATATACATCGGGATGGTGCTGTAAAAATGTCAAAACTTGCTGGTAGTTAAAGTGTGGGTCTTTTGCATACAGCCCTTCAAAAACGGCTTTGACCAACGCAAAGTCTTCGGGATAATCGACGGTCCAGCGATGTTCACTAAGGTCTTGGTCGCAGCTCAGCGTCCCTATCGAAAAGTTTTCGCAGTAGCGCCTGACATAATAGGTCACATGTTCAATTTCATCGGGTTGGGTGGCCTTTTGGTAGATTGTTTTGAGCGTTTGAGCGGTCATAACCTCGACATCCAAGCCATCAGGGAAACTCTGGGGATAGGCATTGGTGGTGTAGTCATATTTTTGCTGGACATGTTTGTTCACCACAGCATCTACCACGGCGGCATCAATTAACGGACAGTCGCCAGTTAAGCGGACAATGTGAGTGGGCTGATGTTTTACGGTACAATCATAAAAGCGTTTTAGTACGTTGTTTAAGTCGCCTCGGTAGCAAGTCTGCCCGATTTGCTCACACATTGACACGAGCGCGTCGTCAGAAGGTTCTGTACTGGTGGCGACAATCAGTTTGTCGAGGGACTTGCACAGGTTCAACCTTTGCAACTGACGCTGTAACATGGGGACGCCCATTATCGGCGTTAGTACCTTGCCGGGCAGACGGCTCGATGACATTCTCGCCTGTAATATTGCCAAAATCATAGGATTTGCTCTTTCATTGGCTATTTCTTTTTCTGTGGCCATAAAAACGGGCTGATCAGCGCCTCTTCATGGCAGCTGAACGGGTCCATCTCAAACTCAATATTTCGCGCTTCTTGGTAAGCTTGGATAACCTGTTCGAGCTGTTGTTGTGAACACACACCAATGACAAACTTGTCAACGCTGTCTTGGTGGTGGACCATGGTCAACGCGGCTTGTTGGCGGGTGATATTTAATGTTTTACAGTAACGGTCTAAACGGTCAAAAAGCTCCATGTATGGGTGAAAATAGCTCGACAATTGACTGGTTTTCATCAACAGCAAACCCTGTAGAAACAGCGAACGGGCGTGAATTTCGACATTGCGTTCCTTGAGCCATGGGATGCAACCGGTTTCAATAAATCGCTGATCAAACAGGTTGAGCGGCACTTGAATCAAATCCAAGTCATAACGCTCGGCCAGTTCAAAGGCTTGGGATGGATGATAAACAGACACACCTATTTTTTTCACCAATCCCTGGGTTTTCAAATCATTCAGTTGTTGATAAGTGGCATCGGTCAAATCGGCGGCATTGTGTAACAACAAGCCTTCGAGGTGTTCCAAATGCAATTTTGCCAAAGATTGCTCAAGGGTTTGGGCGATGGTTTTCCCAATGGTTTCTATGTCGGGTATCTTGTCAATCACATTGAAAGTAAAATCTTGACCTGGTAATACATCACCCAGTACGGTTTCACAGGTGCCGTAAACACAACCGGTATCGAGAGTGTCGATTTTGTTTTGATGCGCGGTGGTCAGAATTTTTTTGACTTCTTCGATGGGGACTTTACCGCCATCATTAGAAATGCCGTAATCAAGACCGAATTGGACTGTGCCTAATGCTAGTTTCATGGTATTTGAGTTTTTCATAGCCGTTTTTTTCATAACAAGTCTTGTATACAGTTTATGACAAAATCCTGCTGTTGGTCGTTAAGTTGGGGAAATAAAGGCAAAGTGATGGCGCTTTTATAATAGGCCTCCGCTTGGGGGAAATCGCCGAATTTAAACCCTAACTGTTGATAATAGGGTTGTAAATGAACCGGAATATAATGCAGGTTAACGCCAATGTTGTTGCTTCTAAGATGTTCGAATAGCTGCTTGCGTGGCAACTGCGCCTCGTCGGTCAATATCACATATAAGTGATACGAAGACCAATTGTCTTTGAGCTGCTTTAACGGTTGTAGTGGAAAGTTAGCGAACTTTTGATCATAACGATTGGCCAGTTCATTGCGTTTTTCGACAAATCCATTGAGTTTGTCACTTTGGCTGATGCCTAGGGCCGCCTGCAAGTCGGTCATGCGGTAATTAAAACCCAAATCAATTTGTTGGTAATACCAAGGGCCGTGACTGGGTTCGGTAAAAAGAGATTCATCACGGGTGATGCCATGGCTGCGCAACAAGGCCATTTTATCTGCCAGTTGAGGGTTCTGGGTGGTGGCTACGCCGCCCTCTGCAGTGGTCATTATTTTGACCGGGTGAAAACTGAACACCGCAATATCGCTGAAACGGCAATTGCCTACGGGCTGCCCTTGATATTTTGCACCAATGGCGTGGCTGGCATCTTCGATGATCTTGATATCATAGGGCTGGCATAGGGCGTGAATTTTTGCCATTTCGCAACTTTGTCCGGCCAAATGAACCACGATCAACACTTTGGGTAAACGGTTGCGCTTAGCGGCCTGTTCAAGTTTTTCAGCCAGTTTAACTGGACACATCAAGCCGGTTTCACGGTTGATATCGACAAAATCAATGTCGGCCTGACAATATAAAGCCACATTGGCAGAGGCAACAAAGGTGACTGGGCTGGTCCAGACAAAATCTCCTTTGCCGACGCCAAGTGCCAGACAAGCCAGATGTAACGCGGCGGTTGCACTACTGAATGCACAGGCGTGTTTGGCTTGGCAAAGTTGCGCAATACGTTGTTCAAATGCGGGTATTTGTGGCCCCTGAGTCAAAAAATCAGACGTCAGGGTTTGTACTACAGCGTCAATATCTTGCTGATCTATCTGTTGTTTTCCGTAGGGGATAAAACTCATTGCATGACCAGTTCATTCAATTTAACGATCTGTTCGACGCTGAGAAAATCTGGATTGTTGTTGGAATCGTATTCAAATCCTTCTGTCACCAGCTTGCCATTTTCGCCGAGGTTGTTAATGGTAAAGTCATTGCTGCGGCTGCTGAAATTAATTGCCGGAGAAATGACGTAGTGATCATCGTATTCAAAAGTATTGTAAGACAGCTCTGCTGGGCACATCACCTCGTGCAACTTTTCGCCGGGACGAATGCCGATGATCTTAGTCGGCATGTTTGGGGCCATGGCCTTGGCCAAGTCGACAATGCGAATTGATGGTATTTTGGGAATGAATATCTCACCACCGAGCATTCGGGTAAAGTTTTTTAATACAAAATCGACCCCATCTTGCAAGGTGATCCAAAAACGGGTCATTTCTGTACGGGTGATGGGTAGATGATCGGCTTTTTGGTCAATCAGCTTTTGGAAAAAAGGCACAACCGATCCTCGGGAGCCGACGACATTGCCATACCGCACCGCAGAGAACGTGGTTTTATGTCCGCCCGAGATATTGTTAGCCGCGACAAACAGTTTGTCTGATGCCAGTTTAGTGGCGCCGTACAAATTGATGGGGTTGGCGGCTTTGTCGGTGGACAGGGCGATAACTTTTTCAACATCATTTTCAAGTGCTGCATCAATGACGTTTTGGGCTCCGTGGATATTGGTTTTGATGCACTCCATCGGATTATATTCAGCAGCGGGCACTTGTTTCAAAGCGGCTGCATGAATCACATAGTCGACGCCGCGCATTGCTCGGATTAGACGTTTGTCGTCACGTACATCACCAATAAAATAGCGCATGCAGTCTTGATCGAATTCTTGCTGCATTTCAAACTGCTTTAATTCGTCGCGAGAGTAGATGATGATTTTGTTGGGTTTGAACCGCTCTATCAGGGTTTTGGTGTACTTTTTACCAAATGAGCCTGTACCGCCGGTAATGAGGATATTTTTGCCGTTAAACATAGATAAAAACCTTGTATGGATGGCTTGCTACGTCAACATTAGCATAAAATCTTTCTCATAAACAAAGTCTTAGTAGCAAAAGTGCTGAGGTGGCAACGGATAGTTACTTAGCGGCAATTATTGCCAGATCTTTAGCCAAAAAAGTGCTAGACTGTGTACAGGGCAATTAAGTCTGGAAGTGGTACTCGTTTTACTGTCGGCATTGCAGTACAACCGTTTAATTGGTAATCAGGGGGTAAAAAATATGCAAATCAACGGTATTGGCCATCGGCCGAATCTCATTAATCCAGGCACTTCAAACAAGGCCGAGAGCCTGTTGGAGAAATTAGCTTCAGGTAAAAAAGTCAATTCAGCAGCAGACGATGCTGCCGGTTTGGCGATCATCAACCGGCTAAGTGCCGAGCTAGATGGTTATTTGCGGGGCGCACAAAACGGCTATGATGGGATTTCAGTGGCACAAACCGCAGAAGGCACATACTCCGAAGTTGGCGAATCAGTTGCCAGAATTGAAGAATTGACCATTCAGGCGGGTAACGGAGCGTTAAACAGCCAAGACCGTCAGGCGATTCAGAGTGAAATCGACGGATTGACTGAACACATTACCGAAACTGTATCAAATGCCTCGTTTGGTGGGGTTAAATTGATGGATAACGCCGGTTCCATCGGTATCACCTTGGGTGGCAGCAGTTCAATTAATATCGATACTAAAGATGTAAATGCTGATCTAAACGGTTTTGGTCTCAATACCATTGATGTTACCAGTGCAGCTGGCAGAGCCGCCGCGCAAACCACACTCGAAAGCGCCAAAGATTACGTTAATACCAGTCGTGCTGAGTTAGGTGCCACTCAAAACCGTCTGGATTCGGGTATTCGTAACCTCAATACCCAACACGAAAATGTTTCTGCTGCGCGCAGCAGGCGACAAGATACTGATTATGCTCAAGCATCCTCAGAACGGGCGCGTAACAACTTTTTGCAGCAGGCACAAATTTCCATTCAGGCCCAGTCCAATCTGAACCGTGGACAAGCACTGAACTTGCTCGGATAAATCGTTAGTTCTACCCCAATAATTCTAAATCGATTAAAACAACAAAAGATTGACGCTAAACGTCAATCTTTTGTTGTTTTAGGCTTGCCAATCTCGTCAGATCTCATATGATTAACCCTATCAAATTGTTAGGTTTAAAGGTTATTCGTGACACACCCGGAAAAAATCATTGTCGTTGACGACAACCAACAGCGATGCATGGCGCTCAAAACCGTGCTTGAGTTTATCGGTCAGGCTTGTGACATCATTCCCTCCTCACAAATAGATGCTGAACTTGCCAACAATCCGGCCGAACGCTTTTCAACTTTGGTTATCGGTTCGTTGCCCCAGGGCAATTATGAACAAATGATCAAATCAGTGCCTTTTTTACCGGTGTTGGTGGTTGGCGATACTTTAAAACATCTGGTTGAAATTCCTAACGTTATCGCATTACTCAGTTATCCCTTTCATTATGGTGAATTGACGATTCAAATCAGTGATTGTCAAGAATACCAGCGATCGATCCCAGGTAACCGTGGAAAATCAAGCAGGCGTAATCATTTTCAAGGTTTTGTCGGCCATTCTGAAGCGATGAACGAAGTGCGTTTTTTGATAGAACAAGTGGCCGGCGCGAACGCCAATGTGTTGATCCTGGGTGAATCGGGTACAGGTAAAGAAGTGGTGGCCAATAATATTCACCTTTTGTCTGAACGACAACATGCGCCTTTTGTGCCGGTTAACTGTGGGGCGATCCCGGGGGAGTTGCTCGAAAGTGAATTGTTTGGTCATGAAAAAGGTGCGTTTACCGGTGCAATATCTTCCCGTAAAGGCCGTTTTGAACTAGCACAGGGCGGCACCTTGTTTCTCGATGAAATCGGTGATATGCCGTTATTGATGCAGGTGAAACTGTTACGGGTATTGCAAGAACGTTCATTTGAAAGGGTAGGCGGGACCAAAGCGATTAAATGTGATGTTAGGGTCATTGCGGCAACTCACCGCAACCTCGAAGAGATGATTGAAAGCGGGGCATTTCGTGAAGATTTGTATTATCGTTTGAATGTATTTCCTATCGAAACTCCAGCCTTAAGAGAGCGCCCAGAAGATTTGCCGTTGTTAATCCATGAGTTGATCAAACGGGTTGAAGCCGACTGTAAACAAAGCATCAAATTTTCTGAGCGGGCCGTAGAGTCGCTTAAAGCCAGCCCATGGGCAGGTAACGTCAGAGAATTGGCGAATCTGGTCGAACGTATGGTCATCATGTATCCCGGGCAGGTCGTCGACATCACCGAATTGCCGAAAAAATATCAAACTTTTGATGTCGAAGCTTTTGTGCCGGATTATCCG
>JABSOG010000444.1 GCA_013216025.1 Algicola sp.
CGACTCAAAATGCATCGCCATGTTGTTAGCTAACACGACTCAAACAGACCAACAAACAAACGAGCAAACCGAACATGACGATCAAGCCTTATTGATCATCCTCAACGCACACGCCAATGCACTGGTTTTTGAATTACCGCTGAAAAACCACTGGCAACGACTACTGGACACGTCCAGCAACGCAGGTGTTTACCAAACCCCCTGCCCTTTGGCTGAAACCACATTGACTGTGCCCGCGCGCAGCACCCAGGTTTTGGTCTATTCAAACCCTATTAATATTAAAGAGAAATAATCCCATGACGTTACTAAACCAACTGGCCGCTTTGGTTGGCATACAACCCGGATACACCGACAATTCGGGCAACCAAGTGCAAACCAGCGAAAAATCCCGCGACGCCTTGTTGACCGCCATGGGTTACCAACTTGACGACGAACAACAAACCGAGCAAGACATCAATTGCCTGCGCGACAGCCAATGGTTACAAATCTTGCCGCCGGTAGCCATGATAAACGCCGAAGACCCGCAATACAGCGTGTACTTAACCACCGATGAAAGCCTCGGCAATGCCCGAATTTACTGGAAAATCACCACCGAAGCGGGCGAACAAATCAAAGAGACCGTACGCTTGTCAGAACTGGCCATTGCCGAACAAAACACCATTGGCGACATCACCTACAGCCGCAAACGCTTAGACATACCCAAGTTGGCTGAAGGTTATCACAACATCGAAATCGAAATTTCTGACGCCACTCATCACTGCGAATTAATCGTCGCCCCCAAAACCTGCTACGGCCCGCAAGACGCCGCAGACTTCAAAATGTGGGGTTTTGCCGCCCAACTTTACTCACTGAAAAAAGACAACGGCTGGGGCATCGGCGACTACGGCGACTTAGCAAACATCGTCGGCAAAGCCGCTGCACAAGGCGCATCGGTCATAGGTTTGAACCCGCTACACCCTTTATATCCTGGTAACCCGGCACATCGCAGCCCATATTCACCCACCAGTCGCTGCTTTTTGAACACCCTTTATATAGACGTCACTAAAGTGCCCAACTTTGACGACTGCAAACCGGTGAGAACACTGGTCAACTCATACGAATTCAAGCAAAAGCTCAACGGTTTGAACTCGTCAGAACACATCGACTATGCCGAAACAGCCGCCTGTAAATATCAGGTATTAGATTTGCTGTATTCTCACTTTCATCGTAACCACATCAAAAAGAAATCTGAACTTTCGCAGCAATTCAAAGCATTTAAAGCCGAAATGGGCGACGAACTAGAACGTTTCGCTACATTTGATGCCTTATACGAACATTTTCGCAAAAAAGACTTCAACGCCTACAGCTGGACCGACTGGCCAGAACGCTATCAAGATCCCGACAGCGAATTCGTGCAAAAATTCAAAGCCCGCAACAGCCGCCGCATCGACTACTTCATGTATCTGCAATGGTTGGCCGACAAACAACTCGGCGATGCAGCTAAAACAGCCGACGACAGCGACATGGCGATTGGTCTGTACCTCGACTTGGCAGTGGGTTGCGATGGCGGCGGCGCAGAAGTCTGGGGCGACAAAGACGCCTACGTAGCGGGCGTTGGCGTTGGCGCACCACCAGACATGCTCAACCCAATGGGACAAAACTGGGGCCTGACCCCAATCAATCCAGTAGCGTTAAAAGCCAAAGCTTATCAACCACTTATCAGCGCCCTACGCAGCAACATGCGTTATGCTGGCGCGCTTCGAATCGACCACGTATTCGGCCTGATGCGCCAATATTGGGTAGGCCCGGGTCTCGACGCAACCGAAGGTGCCTACGTAACGTTCCCGCTCGACGATATATTACGAGTGATAGCATTAGAATCACGCCGCGCAAAATGCATAGTAGTAGGCGAAGACCTCGGCACGACGCCGGATGGATTTGGCGAAATCATGGCGCAATCAGGTTTATTGTCATATAAAGTACTGTACTTTGAACGTTGGGAATCAGGCCTGTTTCAACGCCCAGAGTTGTATCCCGAGCAGTCAATGGTCACGGTATCAACGCACGACATGCCGACTCTACCAGGTTGGTGGACAGGCCGCGATTTAGACTGGCGCGAACAATTGTCGTTATATCCTAAGCAGGAAATGGCCCAGCAAGAGCGAGATAACCGCGTAGAAAGCCGCGAAATGCTGCTCGACGCGTTGCTCGATGCCGATGTGTTGCCAATAGAAAAGCAGCCAATGATATCGCCACCAGAAGCAAACTTAGATTTAACCTTAGCCGTACAAGCATTTTTGGCCCGCTCACCGGGCAGAATTCAGCTGATACCAATGGAAGACGCAATAGGTTTGCAAGAGCAGGTGAATATACCGGGCACCATTGATGAGCATCCAAACTGGTTGCAGCGCCTGCCGTTTACGGTAGATGAGTGCTGGCAGCAAGAGAGCTTGGGCACGTTAGTTGATGTAATGCAAAAAGAACGGCCTTTGCGATAGAGAATCAAGGGGTCAGAGGCGTTGATTCATCTTAAACCCCATTGATATCAATACCTTAAAATCAAGGGGCCAGAGGCAACGCCAATATGTGGATCTGCGGAATCAAAGGGTCAGAGACATTGATTTACCTTAAACCCCATTGATATCAATGCCTTAGTCTGGCCCCTTGATTATATATAATTGATTTATAAGTAAAAAATCATGAATCAAGGTCTCTGACCCCTTGATTCTCTCCATGGAGAAATATCGAATGTTCGGAAAAATAAAATATGTCTTGCTGGCCCTCGCCCTAACCGGCTGCATATCCCAAGACCAGCCAGCTGAAACCAAAACCCTCAGCGACAAAACGAACTACCTTAAGCGCAACGTACAAGACGATGTGTTTTACTTTGTCTTGCCCGACCGATTCAACAACGGCGACACCAGCAACGACCAAGGTTCAGCAACCCTTGCCATTTCTCGCGGCGGATTCAAGCCCGAATTTAAAGGTGGTTATCATGGCGGCGACATTCGCGGCCTGCAACAAAAACTTGATTACATTCAAGACATGGGCGTCACGGCGATTTGGTTAACCCCAATCTTGCGCAACCAAGCCGTACAAAGCGGCGTGTCGGGTTATCACGGTTACTGGGTGCTCGACTTCACCCAAATCGACCCACACTTGGGCAATAACGCCGATCTTAAAGCCTTTATCGACGCCGCTCACGACAAAAACATTAAAGTGTTTTTCGACATCATCACCAACCACACCGCCGACGTGATCAAATTCACCGAGTGCCATGGCGAAGACGGCAAGGGCTGGTCGACAGCCGAAAACCGCTGCCCCTACAAAACACTGGCACAAAAAGCCGCTGGCGATGGATACACCACAGTCATTCCCAAGGGTTCAGAGTTAGTAAAATCACCGGCATGGTTAAACGACCCCAAGCTTTACCACAACCAGGGCGACAGCACCTTTGAAGGCGAAAACTCGATTTACGGCGACTTTTTCGGCCTTGATGACATCGACACCGACAACCCACTAGTGGTTCAAGGCATGATAGAGATCTTCACCAATTTAGTCACCGAGTTCAAACCAGACGGCTTTAGAGTCGACACAGTCAAACACGTTAACATGGCATTTTGGCAGCAGTTTTCACCAGCAGTTATAGAACACGCCAAAAAAGTCGGCATACCCAACTTCTTCATGTTCGGCGAAGTTTACAGCGGAGACTCAGACGTTCTCAGCAGTTACACAACCACTGGCAAACTGCCCTCAGTATTAGATTTTGGTTTTCAGGGCGCGGTATACCAATCAATCGTCGCCAACAAAGGTGCCCATCATTTAAAAGCATTATTCGACAACGACAAAAAATACAACGACCAAGACAGCAACGCCAACCAACTGCTCAACTTCATCGGCAATCACGACATGGGCCGCATCGGCTATCACCTAGACAACGACGAATTTGGCTGGAGCGAAGCGCAAAAAATCAAACGCAGCAAACTCGCCCACGCCCTAATGTTCTTCGCCCGAGGCATTCCGGTAATTTACTACGGTGACGAACAAGGCTTTACAGGCGATGGCGGCGACCATGCAGCCCGCCAAGACATGATGCCCTCAAAAGTCGCTAGCTTTAACGACGACGACCTGCTTGGCACAACCAAAACCACAGCAGACGCCAACTTCGACAAAAACCACCCACTGTACAAGTCATTTAAAGAATATGCTGCTGTTTACAGCAAACACCATGGTTTACGTCACGGCCAACATCAAACGTTTTTCGCCGACGATAACCCCGGTATTTACGGTTTTACCCGCAAGGTAGCAGGCCAAGATGAAAACTATGCCGTGGTATTTAATACATCGATGGATTCGAAAACAGTGAAGTTGCCCAGCGTGGGTAATGGTTATAGCGCTGTTTATGGCAACTCAGGCACCAAACTTGATGGGTATAACCTGACGATTGGTGGATTGGATTTTGCCATTTTTAAGGTAAAGTGAAGGTAAAGTAGAACAGGTAGGGTGCGCCATGCGCACCTTTTCAAATAACCCTCTCGCATCCGCGAACAAATACGTTCCCCATACAAAGAAATATTACCAGTCCGTCAAGAAATAAAGTAACATGGCAGAGTTTATCAAACCAGAATACTCAGGGACTCACCATGAACAAAGTTATCGCCTTTATTGTCGTTGCCGGCATTGGTCTATACATTTTCAATGCACCACACCAACAACGAAACCAAACAACCACAATTGAAGACACCGCCCACTCAGCAAAGCTCGTCGCCAAAAAGCAACGGACAAACCGAACTGACTCAGGCAGAAGCACCACAGCATGACAATACAACACCTGACGATGCTGAAACTGAAGTCGCCATGATCAAGTGGCTAGTAGAAAGTACAGTGAGTGACAAAGGGGTTTTCAACATAAAATGGTTAAGAGAAACGATGGATGTCGACAAGTTTGAATTGGTCTTAGATGAGTTGACCTTGGACAGCAATGAGATTGAATTGGAAAGAAAATTTCAAATCGAATCGATGCTGGTCAAAGAAGATGAACTGTACGCTCACAATTACAGTGTATCTTGCGGCCAAGGCCTGTGTGCTGTCAGCCTGAGCGCGATTCCAAACGATAAAATTGACGGTATAGTCGCCAAGTTAAATAAGCTAGACCTTGGTAGCACCTTTCACAAAACGATATCAATTAACGACTATGAAAGTGACGTAAGAGTGATATCACAAAGCAAACACAACAATTCGATAAGCTTTTCGGTTACAGGATCTTAGAGAAAAGTCGCAGCCCAAGCCCGGTTTATTTTAGCGTGATTGCCTGCCACCCATAAACAATCAATAGCTGATTAAATGAAGGGTAGAAAATACTCCGGCTAAAATTCACACATCATTTACATGAATAGCTACATTTCTTGCCTGTAAAAGCCGCAAAAAATCCACCAACTCTGTTGAGTCAAAACACTTATCGACAAAGTTATACGTTTTTTTCTTGCCCGTTTTAGTTTCAACTTTCAATTTGCCGGCATTAACGTCTTTTATTAAACCGGTGTTGGCATGAATGACATTGTACTCCTCCAACTTGAGGGCTGCTTTTTCTACTACAGACAAGTTTGCACCAAAAGTTATTTTGTCTATATCCTCAATTAAATACGTCTGCTCTTTAGAACCAAAAGGATAACTGGCTTTGATGCGAATATGTTTGGCCGCGAGCACCATATAACTGGCAGACAGCATATTAACAACCCAATGACAGTACATCACCATAGCGCCAAGAACTAAGATCCCGGTGACCCACAAAACTGGCTCCATTGCCCAATTCAAACCTAATTGTTTCTTGGATAAAGAAGACAACGTTATTTCATTCTCACTCATTGTTTTACCACTTATTGAGCTTCCTCGCTCCTCGTCAAAAACATTATGCTCCTGCAATCGACAACACCTTAACCATAAAATACTTACAGCCGGTTTTGGGATAACCCTCTTGCGTCCACTGCACCTCATAACCGTGGCGTTCATAAAAAGGTTTAGCTTGAAAGTCGAGCGTATCGAGCAAGCATTTAACACAGCCCCGGCTTTTGCCGGTGGCTTCGATTTGCGCCAGCAACTTGCTGCCAATGTTCTGCCCGCGTAATTCCTGAGACACCCACAGGTAATCGAGCAGAAGCCAATCACCAAACGACCGAGCAGTCGCACCGGCAATCACCTCGCCTTGTTCGTTTTTCATCTGCACCGCCAATGGTTTACGCTCGCTCACTTCCCAGTTTTGCCAATTGTATTCGGCGATTTTGTTGGTAAAAAAGTCTAATAAAGACTGATCTGGGTTTTCGACTACTTCAATCACTTTACAAGTTCCTATAAATTCATTACCGGTTGGCCTTCAATTAAAGTAACATGGTCGAGCTTAACGAACTAGTGCCCATCCAGAAACACCGTCTTTGCGCAAGCGCGGCAGGCCAGTGAAGCAGAATGGACATCGTAAGTTATTGATAAATAACCTTACCGCTGCGCGGCATAGCCCCCGCCCTGCCATTTTGGCAGATAGAAACTACGTTTCTGGACGGCAACTAACCAGATTACTCAAGGACTTACCATGAACAAAATTATCCCCTTTATTATTGTTGTTGCTGGCATTGGCCTATACGTCTTCAATAAAGAAAACACCATCAATACATCGCATCAAGCACTCGCCAACAAAGAACCCAAACAACCGCAACTAGAAGCAACGCCCACTGCGCAAAACTCGTCGCCAAAAAGCAACAAACAAATAGCGGTAAAAGCGCCGCAGCATGACAATGCAACACGTGACGATGCTGAAACTGAAATTGCCAAGATCAAACGGCTCGTC
>JABSOG010000445.1 GCA_013216025.1 Algicola sp.
TGTAAACACCTAACTCGCTAAGTGCCCCAGAGCGTGATATTGAAGGAATATTAATTTAGAGTTGGGTTGCAGTTGTGATATTAAATTTCGAATGTCCTAAATGTGAGGCAAACGTATTCTAAAAGACTCAGTTACTACAGCCGGTAGGAGGTTTGTCCAATTTAGAATGATCGCGATACCATGCAACTTTCTGCTGATGTTTACACCAAAATAAATCTCTAAGTGCCTTTGGATAATCCAAGGGTTCACCCGGCCATAGGGGCCCTCAGGTTCGACTGTTTATACCGATAGAATATTGGTCAATCCTCATTTTGATTTTGATCGTTTTCCTCGATAATAGGCCGTGAAGAGTCAATGAGCGGGGCCTAGGCAGGCACCTTGCCTGCCGCAGCATAAACCCCATTACCCCGCGATCTAACCCCTAACTTCACTGCCGCAAACCCAAGTGCGGCGGCCACGCTTAATAACCCAAGTTCAGTCGCAACAATCGTTTTCACACCCTTGTGCCACAAATCGACGATGGTTTGGCCGAACATCAACCAGTCGACTATTACAACAAAAACCAATACCAGTGAACTAAGGCCCATTAATGCGCTTAAACAGCGGGTTTTGTTTTTGTCAAAATACAGATAAATACCAGTGGCTCCTAGGGTTGCCACAAAGCTGTAGACCATTAGCGACGAGCGGGTTGCCAAGTCAACAGGTAAAGTGCGTTCAAACATAAACGCCACAGCTGTTGCCAGTACAACGCCTGCGCTGCCTAGCAGGGTAACGTTGGTCACCAGTGCTACGGTTTTGGGTGATGACTTTCTTTGCTTAGCCTTTTTGTCTATCCACAACAGGTTGCCAGTGACAATTAGCGCGCAAACGCCTAGGCCAAGCAGAAAATATACCAGCCGCAGATCTGTGCCTGCATAATTGCCAAAGTGGAGTTTGGCCGCGACTGCCATGCCTCGGCTCACCGCATTGGGGTTGTCTGCGTCTTTTCTAAAGACGTTTTGGTTGTTTTCAAGCGCGTAGGCGACCTCATAACGTTGGGCAAAACCGCTCTTTTGTTCGCCGCGAAAGTGCACTACAGCACCTTGGTCGCCATAGTTATATAAGCGGATGGAAGTGGGTTTTTGCTGATATTTTGCCACTGTTTCATTATGTAATCGGTCTATATCGGTTATCTGTTGAGGTTTGCCTTGCCATTGGGCGTTCATCGAAAAATAGCCGGAATCTTGTTTTAACGCCTGTTGGTCTCCTTTATAAAGCACGGTGACAAACGCCACTTGATAAACGAGCAGCAAATTAAATAGCAGGCCTGTTATGGCGTACATCAGGGTATACGGCAGTGTCATCACGCCTATGACAGTGTGCATGTCTAACAGTTTTGTGCGCTTTTGTTTGTCGGGTTGATATCTGAAAAATCGGCTAATGAGGTGCCGGGAATGGATCAATATGCCTGATACCAACATGAAAAATAAAAATAAGGTGATGACACCTATCAACTCATAACCAAACGACACGTTGAGTTCGTAATGCAGGCGGTAGATAAAGGTGCTTAGAAAAAATTGAATGTTGTCGTCTACTATGGCCCCAGTCGTAGGGTCTATGACCACTTTGGTGAATTCGTGAGCATTTAAGAATCGCGCGCGCAACTGGAAATAGGGCATATGTTGGTTTGGCATGACCAGTGTCACGCGGCCTTTTGGATCAAACGGTTGGGCTTGCATGACGGCTGCAAAGATTTTGCTGACTGGCAGGGGTTGCCCCTGATCGAGTTCATAGTGAGGTTGAAAAGCCCATTGATGAATTTCTTCTTTGAACAGGGTTACCGAGCCTGCAAAGAAGATCACAAATAACAAGGTTGATGCCATCAGCCCAAGCCAACTGTGGGCCTCGGTCAATTGTCTTAAAAACTGCCTGTTCATGTTTGAACTCATGCCAAAAACAGCGCGTTAATACTGCCCGACACTATAAAAGCAACCGAACAGCGCCGCCACGCGTGCCACACCGTATTGCTGGTATAACATACAATCATCACCACAACCCACATCATAAAACCGGCCAACAAACTGAACATTAATTTGCTGTCGGTGGCAAAAGGCAGCAGCACATTGAGGTTTATCACTAAAGATGCCGACACCAACGCACCACCAATAACGCTGGCCAGTGTCCTAGACCACATTTTCAACACCCAACTGGACAATACCCATACAGGTAAGAGCGCCGGTGAAGGCAAAGGGTATGATGCGCATTTTCAGATGACCGTGACAAAACACAATCGCTATCCACATAAACATCATATTGGCCAGCACCGTCATAATTGAGGCAACAGACTGATAATGTTGTTGGGTTAACCACAGGCAGCACAACAGCGAAAAGGCAAAGAGCGGCCACGCCACTCGGGCCTTCAACGGCTTTTTAAGAAACTTTTGATGAGACGAAGACAAGAAGCTGATTAGGCAGCCAGACCATAAAATCACAATAGCACTAAACATAAATACGAATCATTATTATTTGCATGTGGGGCGATTCTAGAGCAAAAACCAATGATTTTAAAGCGTTACCGTTAAAAAATTATTTACTGAATTGGCGCTTGTGCTGGTGTTGTTAATCGGCTAGTCTATAAATGCAAATACGAACCATTATCATTTGCATCAACAATAACCCCTGTACCAACACCACAAATAAAGAGTAAAGAATATGACCACCCCTGTAACGATATTTAAAAAATCGGTATTGATATCGGCAGTATCCATGGCAACCTCGGCGTTTGCTAATGAGGCGCCAGTCGTTGAAACGGAACAAAACCCTCCCCCTGAAGTGATCACCGTTAAAGGTCGGGCGGCACAATTTTATTTTGTCGAAGAGTCATCGATGGCGACAAAAACCGCGACCGCTTACATGGACCTGCCCCAATCAATGCAGGTTTTGAGCAAGGAGCTGATTCGCGACCAAGCCGCACGGCAAACGTCTGATTTATATCGTTCTATCTCAGGTATCACTCAATTTAGCTATTCAGGGGTGACCGCACGGGGTTTTCGTCAAGATCAGGTGCGCTACGATGGTGTGCAGGGCGACCCGTACTCAGGGTTTTCAATTCCGCAATTGTTCAATATCGAACAAGTGGCGGTATTAAAAGGCCCTACGGGGATGCTTTATGGCGGTGGTCAGCCCGGTGGTTTGCTCAATTACATCACTAAAAAACCAAAATTCAGTCAACAAACCGAACTGGCAATAATCGGTGGCAGCGACAGTTTGTTTGGTGCTTATGGTCAAACCACTGGCCCTGTTAGCGAAGGCTCAGACGTGGCTTATCGACTGGGTAGTTTTTATCAGAGCAAGAAAGGTTTTAGAAACAACACTGACGAAAAAAACACGCTGCTGTCGGGCGGTTTAACTTGGCTGGTGAACGACAATTTCGATTTGACGCTGCAATACGATTACATTGATCAAGACCTTGGCGGCCACCGCCTGCGGGGCGTGCCGGTGGATGATGAAGGCAACTTTCTCACCGACATCAGTTATAGCGCCAACGAAAAAACGGATTTTCAGCGTTTGAAAGCAGATGTTTGGCAGTTGTCTGCGCGCAGCGAATTGACCGACAACCTGACCAATAACACCGTTATCAGGGCGTTAGATAACGAGCGTTCGCAGAACTATCACGAAAATCGCGGTTTGGCTGATGATGGTGTCAGCATGATCCGAGAATTTCGTGATCAGTTCAGAACCAACAAAGAATTGAGCCTGACCACAGACTTTGTTTATCAATTGACAATCGGCTCTGTTGAGCACCAATTACTGTTTGGTGGCGATTATTTTGATGCCGACACTCACTATGAAAGTAAGCTCGGTCGGGGAGCGCCGTCATTGATACCTAATTTGAATGTGCTTAACCCGGTATATGGTGCAAATTCAGCTGATTACTTGCTGCTTGACAGGCCTGATGTGGATACCACAAGCCAGCGTACTGGTTTATATGTCCAAGACCAATTTCGCTTGAACGACAAATGGCTCGGTATCGCCGGGGTGCGTTACGATAAATTTGAAGACAAGTCGGTATTCGACGAATTTAATTTGTCTGATAGCAGCTTAAGCCCCCGAGTGGGCGCGGTTTACCAGCCTAACGATACAATGGCAGTATTTGCCAATATCACTCGGGGTTTTCAACCACAAAACCTGTTCGACCAATTGGAAGATGCAGAAGACGCAGACAAGGTTGGCAAATTAACACCCGAGTCAAGCATTCAACACGAAATTGGTTTGAAAAACGAGTGGTTAAACAGTAGCTTATTGACCACCGTGACGGCTTATCGGATTGTCAAAGATGACGTTGTTGTGTATAACCCGCTAGACACCGGTATCAATGATGGACACGCTGCATTGTTACAGGTGGGTGAAGTCACCAGTGAAGGCATCGAAATCGATATTATTGGTGACTTGTCTGAAAATTGGACTGGCACCATTAACTATGCTTATAACAAAGCCAAAATCACCGGCGGTTTGCCTGATGCATTGATGAATTCGGTTGGCACCGAGTTTGTAAACGCACCCGATCATACCTTGGGTATCTGGACCCGCTGGAACATCCCAGCCCTTGACTCATCTTTTGCGATTGGCGCCGATTATGTTAGCGAACGCCTCAGCCTTAGTGGTCAAAAAGTCAAATCTTATGCGGTTTGGGATGCCAGTTGGACTACCCGCTTCAATGGTTTTGAAGTGCAATTAAACCTTAAAAACCTGTTTGATAAAACCTACGCTACTAGCGGGTTTAACCAAAGAAATGGCCATTTTCCTGGTGAACCCCGCAGTATTTTGATGCAGTTGAGCTACGCATTGTAGTTGCTCTAGTCACCTTGTTTTAATACATCGCCTTGTTTGTACTGTTCTTCTGATCCAGTGGGTAACTTGGCGAGGTATTTTTCGGCGTACTTTCGCAATTTTCGAGCAGGTGCATTTTTACTGACATAGCGTAAAGTATCACGGTAGCGGGTAGTGCCGCTTAACCCCAATAGTCGGCAGGCCCACGACAAAGTATCTACAAATTCTTCTTTGTCTATGTCGGTGTATAAACGTTCTGCTGCGATGTCTCGGTCAAGTTGGGTGGCGCTGGCCGATTTAACCAGGCGTTTAATGTGTGACCGCATTGAGCTGGCACTTTTTGCCATCATCGGGTGATTGGCCAAACCTTCGCCAATATCTATCTTGGGATTGATGATTTTGACAGTCCAGTTTTTTAATTTTCCGACATAGTTAAAATTAAAACTGCCTTGTTGCGTATAAATTAATTGCAGCATGGAGTAGCTGACTACTCCAACCCAAGGTCGTCTTTGAGTAGCAAAGGCGACTTCGACACTGTTAGGCATCCCCAATTTACTGAGTACCTGTTCAATGGTGTCTCCAGTGGCGACTTTTGCAAAAGCTTCAGGGGTTATCTTGGCGTCTAGGGCTTTTCGTTGTTGGCTTATCTCTTGGGCTTTTTGGGCCAAATCAATACTGCCTTTGACAAACTGGCTATCGCTGGCTTTGGTTAATTTACCCAGTGAGGTTTTAACGTGTTTTCGGGCTTTTCTACTGATGTCTGAATTCTTCGCAATGTTCAGTAAACTGGTATAACGTTTGGAACCACTGGTGCCTATGGCTTTGGCCAGCCATGCGGTTGTATCGGGGTCAAAATATATTTCTCCGTGAATTCTTTTGGCAAAGACTTCGGCAAGCATATCAATTAATTCAATATCTTGAATTTGTTTATTGTAAATACTTTGGGCTGCGACTTTAAAATAAGTCGAGTTGCCACGGGTTAGCAAGTCGGCGTAAAGCTGATGCTCGCCTTCGATGGCGATGGCTGGTTTGGCAAAAAGGCTGAATATAGCCAGACAACTGGCGAATAAAAGTGGCTTCATTGGTGAGATCCATAAGTACGTTTGAACGGGAAAGGGATTTTAGCACATTTTTTCAAAACGGTGCGAGCGTGCGCAGCTATTGGCGGAATGTACCACATCGTAAATCGCCAGCTCAGGTGATCACCTATAAATATTGTGCTGATGTGCGGAAATATCACGATATTGTGATGTCTTATGGTCTGATGCCTATGGGGCTTTTGAGGATTTGGTTAAGGGTTATAAATTGTAGGGCTGATCGGTTGTTGAATTCATCACAGCAGTTATTTGCGCTTAGTCCAGTGTTCTTTGTGCGGCAAACGCAAGCTGATTGTGTGGGATTTGAAGTACAAAAGGCGCGATCATTTTCATAAAGTTCTTGCTGCTTTTAATGATATATTGCCGCAACAGGGTATGTTCATTATCAATGTCACTGCCTTTAATTTTTAAAGTGTGAATAGCGCTTTCAAGACTTGTAAACAAAGCTGCGATATTGCAATCCTGTTGCTGGTGGATGTGGCTGGCATAAGCAACATTTAAGCCAATGACGGCGTCTTTGATCACATTCTTTTGTCTTCTTAGTCTTAAAGATTCACGGTTAAGTTTGCAAATCGCTATGGTTTGTTCACCTCGTAAGTTATTGTCTATGGCTTTAATACTGATGCCTTTGTTTTCGCTATCAACTTCGAATTCAAAATGTTGCTCGGGGAAATCGACCTCAGGGTGGAGTAGATGGGGCTTTTCATCAATTAGTGGTGAGGCCCCGGCTTTAAATTTGGCAAAATCCAACTTTCCATCGATTAATTTTGGCTGAGTCCACACTCGCACGCCTGCGATAGGAAACTTGCAGTGCTTCCCTCCTTCCCGGTTACATTTAACACAAGCGGGTATCAGGTTAGTCCATTCATAACAAAGCCAATAGTAGCCCTCATGCTCTTCATC
>JABSOG010000446.1 GCA_013216025.1 Algicola sp.
ATGACTTCACGCATTGGCAAAATGAAGCGATTCGTAGCGAAGCGATGAACTCGCAACGAGATTATTGGCTCAATCAATTGGGTGGTGAACTACCTGTATTAGAACTGCCAACCGATTACCCACGCCCCGCTGAAAAAAACTTTGCCGGTGAGGTGTTGCACTTTGATTTGCCGCACACCGTGTTTAATCAATTACAGGCCTTTAACGAGTCGAATAAACTGACGCTGTTTATGGGCTTGATTGGTTTTTATCACCTGACTTTGTTCAAATACACCGGGCAAAAGCAAATCATCATCGGTATTCCGATCAGTGGCCGTTATCACCCAGACTTGAATGACCAGATTGGTTATTACCTCAACACACTGCCAATCAAACTTGATGTTGAAGCAACTGACACTCTTGAAAGTTACTTTAAAAGGCTCAAAGAAACCGTCAAAAATGCCTTCGACAATCAAGTTTATCCGTTTGATGAATTGATGGGCGAGTTGAATATCGAAAACAATCCCGGTCGTTCGGGCTTGTATGACGTGATGTTTGGTTTGCAGAACTTTGATCAAGGTCAGTTGATGTTTGGTGAGACAACCGGCGAAGTGCTGGCCGTCGATTCACCAACCAGCAAGTTTGACCTGACCATGGTGTGCGAAGAAAAGCAGGGCAACCTTAGCGTCAACCTCGAATATGCGACTGACTTATTCAACCCCCAAACCATCAACCAACTGCAACAGCACTTTGTGCAACTGATGCAAAGCGCATTGGCCACGCCACAAAGCAATATTGGCCAATTGAGCGTGTTGTCTGATATTGAGCGTGAGCAAATTCTCAAGGGGTTTAATGCCGAGGCGAACAAGCCTGTATCAAGCCTGCCTGTAACAAAAGCTCAGGGCATTATCGATATTTTCAAAGCCTGCGTGGGTAAACACGCCCACAAAACAGCGCTGGCATTTGGCACTGAAACGATGAGTTATGTTCAGTTGGACGAATGGTCGAATCAGATTGCTTATACCTTACTCAATTCGCACGCCATAAAACCCCAAGACCGTATTGCGATTTATGCAGACCGCAGCCCGTGGATGATTGCTTGTATTCTCGCGGTGTTGAAATCTGGGGCGGCCTATGTGCCGATAGATCCAAAAAACCCCAAAGCCCGCACTGAATTTATGTTGCAAGATAGCCAAAGCCGATTGGTGCTGACGCATAGCCATTATCTAAATGATCTTGAGTCGATGGCTTTGCCACTGCTGACAAAACAAGACACGGTAAGAGGCGTCAAATCACCGCTTAAAATGACCTATCAGCCCGATCATTTGGCTTACATCATGTATACGTCCGGTTCGTCGGGTACCCCAAAAGGTGTCTTGGTCGAACAGCAATCGGTAATAGCGCTGGTCAAAGACAACAATTACAGCAACGTTACCGCACAAGACCGGTTGTTGCAGTTGTCGAACTATGCGTTTGACGGCAGTGTTTTTGATATTTTTGGCGCTTTGTTGTCGGGGGCATCGCTGCATTTGATAGACAACGACATGTTGCTTTCACCCGACCGTTTGTGTGCATTTATTAAAGACCAACAGATCAACATTACCTTTATCACAACGGCGTTAATCAACACACTGATTGATATTGAACCGCAGATCATCCGCCAATTTGACAAGATCTATTTTGGCGGTCAAGAAGCGTCGCTCAAGCACATTCAAACGGCGTTAGACTACCGAAAAAATGCCGATTCAATCGTGCACGTTTATGGCCCGACCGAAACCACCACGTTTGCGTCTTACCATGTGGTTGAATCTATCGACAGCAAGGTGGGCAATATACCGATTGGCAGCGCACTTAGCCAAAAACAACTGTATTTGCTAGACGAACAAATGCAACCAGTGCCAGTGGGCGTAACAGGCGAGATTTTTATCGGTGGCGCAGGGGGTGCCCGCGCTTATTTGAATCGACCTAAAGAGACTGAAGAAGCATTTTTGAACAATCCATTTGATTCAGCTTCGCAGCTATACAAAACCAACGATTTGGCACGCTGGAACCGTGACGGCCAAATAGAGTTTCTTGGCCGTAAAGACTTACAAGTCAAGATTCGTGGTTTTAGGGTAGAATTTGGCGAAGTCGAAAATGCCATATTACGACATCAGGCAGTAGAAAAAGTCTTTGTGATGGCTTGGTCAGAATATGAAGGGGCCAATAAACAGCTGGTGGCGTATTGCGTGATGAGTGATGGGCTTTCAATGCAAGATTTGAGGGTTTGGTTAGCCACCTTTTTACCAGATTATATGGTGCCCGCTCATTTTATCAAAATGGATGAGTTGCCACTCAACAGCAACGGTAAAGTTGAACGCAAAAAACTGCCAGAACCGAATCTTGATGCCGATGAGAACAGTGACAATCATGTCGCACCAAGAACTGAGATGGAACATTTGTTGGCAGGTGTTTGGTCGACCTTGTTAGGGCGTAAAGCTATTAGCGTACAAGACAACTACTTTGGCTTAGGTGGTGACTCGATAAAGGCGATTCAAATGATCGCCGCCTTGCAAAAACAGCAAGTTAAAATGGAAGTTAAAGATCTGTACACCTTTCCAACCATAGAAACACTGGCCCCTTGCTTGACGGCGATGGACGGGGCACAAAACCACCAGCGTCAAACCGGTATTTTCGATTTAACCCCAATTCAGCAGTGGTTTGTACAAGAAAAAAATAGACCTTTGGATGTGTTCAATCAAGATATGCTGATTCGCTTCAACGGCGCGGTTAAAGCGCAAAAGTTAACGGCAGCGCTGAACACCCTTGTTGATTTTCATGACTTGCTGCGAGCCTCATTGAATGGCGACAACAAATTGCAGATCAAAGACAAAGTTACTGTTGAGCTAGAGAAAAAGCAGCTTGAAGACAACACCGAACAGTTGATGTTTGATGCCTGTGATGCGCTCAATCAGCAAATGAACCTTGAACAAGGTCCGCTGTTGCGTGCTTGTTTAATCACTAGGCCAGATGGCCAATACTTGTATTTGTTGGCCCACCATATGGTGATAGCCGGGGTTTCGTGGCGTATTTTGCTCGAAGACCTGCAAGCGGCTTATTTACAAGAAGATGGTCAACAAACTGATTTTGTCCGCACCAGTTCAGCCAATGAATGGGTTGAGTATCTTGGCAAAACCGAGCAGTTTGATGATCAAGTTGATTATTGGACAAGTCGGGAAGCCTCTGAGCAGGGTATGTTGGCTTTACAAGCGCCATTAGACAGTCAGGTATGTAGTGAACATCGTACCATAGACCCTGATTTGACCAATAAATTGCTGACCCAGGCACACGAGTCGTTTAATACCCAAACCAACGATTTACTGTTATTTGCCTTGGCCCGTGCGCTCAAAGACAGTCACGGTCAACAAGAATCATTGATCTTTCTCGAAGGCCATGGCCGTGAAGACCTGACTGAAGGTAATGGTGAGGGTATTGATTTGAGCCGCACCATAGGTTGGTTTACGTCAATGTATCCGGTCGCGATAACCGCTGGGGTTGATGATGATTTGTCTGGTCTGCTAAAACACTTTAAAGAGCAACAGCGAGAAATACCCGACAAGGGCCTTGGTTTTGGGGTATTGAAATATCTGCAAAAAACCATCGATAAAGATTATTGTCCGACTGCCAGCTTTAACTATTTGGGTCAGTTTGATGGCGCTTCCGTTACTGACAAAGAGCAGGGAGCAGAGCAAGAGCAGCAAGCGCTGTTTGAGTTGTCGTCGCTTAAAACGGCCAAAACCAATGCCGATCATCTGGCGTTAACGTGTCCGGTAGATATCGTCGCCCATGTTGAGTCGGGTCAGTTGCAGTTGGCCGTGTTTTATTCGCACTCGTTAGAAAATCAAACGTTAGTGAATGCGTTACTCGACAGTTATGTTGAACACTTGGAGCAGATCATCGGGTTTTGTTGTGATACCGATGATTTTAATTTAACGCCCAGTGATATCGACTTCGACGGGTTTGATATTGATGGTCTTGATGCTGTGCTGGACAATCTTTAGGGTTTTAGAGATAAAAGCTTCAACACGGAGGCACGGAGGCACGGAGACACGGAGGTTCACGGAGGAAAAGAATTAAAAGAAAGGCTAAATGATCAAAATAAAGATGTTTACGGGTTCTATCTTTTTCTTCTTCTTTTTGCTTTTTCCTTTCTCCGTGAACCTCCGTCGCTCCGTGCCTCGGCAATTGCTCCTGCATTGCTCTACCATAATACATCCGTGTATTTGTCCGTGTTGAGATCCTTTGACCTTAGGCCGAAGGCCAAACAAAATAGAAAAGTAGATGATAGATAAAAAGAACATAAAGAATATATACGCGTTAAGCCCGATGCAGCAAGGTATGTTGCTGCATTCGGTGTATGACGACAAACTCGCCTACTTCGAACAGGTGAGGTATCACATCAGTGGCCAGCTAAACGTTAAGGCGTTTTGTGATAGCTGGTCGTCAATTGTGACTCGGCACGATATTTTTCGCACCATTTTCGTTCACGAGAAAGTGCCGCAACCGATTCAAATTGTGTTTAAAACCCGGCGATTCAAAGTGGTGCATCAAGACATCAGTCAGATGAATGCGCAGCAGCAAAAAAGTTGCGTGGCAGATGCTGTCGAAAAGGACAGGGCGCAGCCGTTTAACTTGACCAAAGACATGCTGATGCGCATTGAACTGTTCAAATTGGCTGAGGATTCATTTGAGATCATTTGGAGCTTCCATCATATTTTGATGGATGGCTGGAGTCTGGGACTAATTCAAAACGAGTTTTTTCAAAGTTATGAGGCGCTGTCTAAAGGCAAGGCACCCCAGTTGACGCCAGTCATGCCTTATGGCGAATACATTAAATACCTTAAGACCGTTGACCAAAAAGCAGCGAAAAACTTTTGGTGTGACTATCTCAAAGGATTCGATACCCAGTCATCAATTCCCAAGGCACAGGTAAAAGCATCAGATTACCAAGCGGCTGAATATGCATTTGAGCTTTCATTGGCCGATTCACAAGCATTAGAAGCGCTGGCACGACAACATCAAGTGACCGTAGGTGTGTTGTTTCAATGCCTGTGGGCGGTGTATTTAAACGCCTTTAACGTGCAGCAACAAGGTAAATTAGATGTTGTTTACGGGGTGACAGTGTCTGGTCGTCCGGCTCAGGTTCGCAATGTCGAAAACATTGTGGGTTTGTTTATCAACACCGTGCCCCAGCGTTTTCAAGGGACTTTGGGCGATGGTTTTGCTGATTTTGTAAAAGCTTCGCAACACAGCTTGGCTGAGTCGAAGGGATATCATTTTACCTCGTTGTCAGAAATTCAGGCGCTCAGTGCCTTAAAACAACAGTTGTTTGATCATGTGTTTGTGTTCGAAAATTATCCGTTTGTAGACAGTATTGATCAGCATATGGACAAGATGGGCATCGCCATTTACCAGTTTGAACACTTTGACTTTACCAATTACGATTTCACTTTTCAGATGGTGCCCGCCAAGCAGTTTGGCTTTAAGTTTTTGTACAACGCCAACCGCTTTGAACACAGTTTTTTCAGCTGGCTTGAAGAATCGATAGGGCATTCCGTTAGTACAATCATCACTAATCCACAGGCACCCTTAGACTCTTTATTGCTTAAAAATAGTGCTGCTTATGATGCGATCGTCACGTATAAACAAGCCAAGCAACCTAAGCAGGTATTGATCACTGCCAGCTTCACCGCTGATTTACTAGAAACCAGCCTTGACTGGTGGTTGTCGACGTTCCTACTGTCCTACGAAATAGCGCCTTACAAAACCCAGTTTTCTCCGTATAACCAGATTTTTGCTCAACTGGCTGACAACGAGTCTCAACTCAACCAAAACACCGACATCAATGTTGTGTTGATTCGCCTAACCGATTGGTTGCGAGATAGCCCCGGCGCAAGCTTGGCAGAGCAGCAAACACTTATCGCCAACAACAGTAAGTATTTTGTTTCGTTGCTGCAAAGCCATAATGGCAAAGCCAAACTGTTTATCGGATTTTTTCCGTTTGAAAATGACAGTAGTGAACTAAATCATTATCTTATTGAGAAAACGGCAGAGTTATCATCAACAATCGACCAAATACCGGGTGTGAGTTTGCTCAACGTTAACAGTCCGTTTGGTGACTATGGATTAGATAATTGTTTTGATGACCAGCAAAATCGCATTGGTCATATTCCGTATGCCGAAAATGGCTTTAACTGCCTCGGCGCAGTCACTGCACGGGCGTTGTGTGGTTATTTGTTACCCGCTTTCAAAGTGCTGGTGCTCGATTGTGACAATACCCTGTGGCAAGGCGTGGTGGGCGAAGACGGCCCGCTCGGTGTACAAGTGAGTGCGGCCCACAAAAGTTTTCAGCAAAAATTACTCGACAAATATAACAGTGGATTTTTGCTCGCCATCGCCAGTAAAAACAATGCAGCCGATGTGTGGGAAGTCTTTGATAAACACCCCGACATGCTGCTTAAAAAGCATCACTTTGCTGCCAGTCAAATCCATTGGGCGCCAAAATCTCAGTCGATGCAGGCCTTGGCGCAAGAGTTGAACTTAGGGTTGAGCAGCTTCATTTTCTTCGATGATTCAGCGATGGAATGCTCAGAAGTCATGACTGCTTGTCCTGAGGTTTTGACCGTTCAATTTCCACCACAAGGCGAGAATATTGACGGGATTTGGCAACATTTGTGGGCGCTCGACCAGTTTAGAGTGACCGATGAAGATCGCAACCGTAATAGCATGGTCAAAGCTGATGTGGCGCGTAAAGAATCTGAGCAGCAGGCAGACTCAGGCCAAGT
>JABSOG010000447.1 GCA_013216025.1 Algicola sp.
GCCTGCCAAGGCTTGTGCGCCGCCGTTTTCATCATCAACAGTTGCAGTAGCTATAAAATGCTCGGTTATCGCAGTAAGCGCGTCTGCTCGTTTTTGACTATTGGAAGCTTTTTCAACGGCAGGCACTTCACACAGTTCCTCTTTAGATGCTCCAGCGGGAGCATTTTTATATTGTTGTCTCATCATTTCTTCTAGCGCTTTAACCAATAAACCACCCTCTACCAGTGGCAATTTGGCGTGAACCACCCACATGCCGTTTTCATCTTGAAAGTAGCTTAGCTTTCGCTGCTGATATTCATCTACTTCTTCAATGGGGTTTTGATTCTCATCAACTCGCTGATATTTACGAACCAATTTAGTAACATGACTAGCGCTGCCGCCTTTGGCAACACTTATCAAAATATCTTCGTTATCGTCAGTCGCGATTCGAGACATGTCGCGTACTTTTGAATAGGAGAGTTCACCAGATTCAAAGGCTTTATTGATATGTGGCAACTTTTCTAGGCAATGGGCCACCCGCAGTTTTTCGCGAGCAGTTGTATAAGAAAGTCCACACTGCCAATTCAGCCATTGTGAACAAGAACGCATACCTTTTTGGCACCAGCCCTGACGGCGGTCAAATTCCGCCAACATTTTCAAGAATTGGTAGGCTGCGGCATTAATGTGACTGGCCAGTTTTGTGATTTTTTTGACAAGTTGGGCATCGGTATCGTACTTGTATTCGTTGGTGGAGTCGTTGGTGGAGTCGTCAAATAAACTGCTGTCGTTCAGGTCCATTTCATTCCCCTTATTGCAATGTCAATTCGATAAGTACTGTATATAAACATAGCATAAAATATGAGGTTTGGCTATTTTTCAAACGAAACAGTCTGAAGGTAAAGGATTATAAAACAAGGGGTTATAAGAGATTTTGGAGACTTTTCATACTACATTTAAGGGGATGCAAAGGACTGGCACTGGGCTTCGAGTTGGGGCTATGGGATCAGGTTGGGTATTCAATAATCAATAGTTTTAAACGCTTGTTTATTGAATAAGCGACCTGACCCCAGAGCTTTGCAACCAATTAAAACACAGTACGCCGACCTGCATGGTAGAGATTGCTGCCAACCAACTGCTTGTGCTGTTGCATCTGTTTTCAATACCCGCTAGAGTACCGCTATTTAGCGGTAGTAGCTGGCCAGTAACAATGCGGCAACTCATCAATAATGTTGATAACAGGATAAAAAAATATGGAATCCATGAATCCAAGGACCGCAGCAAAAAGACTGATTGAAACAGTGAGAAGAAGTCGTGATACAACTTTAGACTTAACTGATTTAGGGTTGGAAGGCCTGCCAGAAGAGATCTGTCAACTGACCCACCTGCAAAATTTGCTACTTCGAGGGAATAAATTGACGACACTGCCAAAAGGCATTAGTCAACTTACCAGACTAAATTATCTGGATTTTAGAGGAAATCGACTTACAGCCGTTCCACCAGAGGTTTTCCTGCTAAAAAGCCTTACATGTATCTTCCTTTCTGAAAATCAATTAGCTGAGTTGCCAGCTGCTATATCTCAACTAACTAAACTTTATACCCTCAGTCTGACACAAAATAAATTGACAGCATTACCAGTGGAAATAGGCCAACTTACCAAGTTAAAAAGCCTGCGCCTTAATGAAAACAAACTGGTTATTTTACCCGAAGCAGTCTGTTTACTCACACAGCTCCAACATCTCTATTTAGAAGAAAACTTATTAGTTAAATTGCCGGAAGGATTAGCCCAGCTCAACAAACTTGAAAACCTTGAACTATCTTCAAATCCTTTAACTGCATTGCCGAAAAACTTCCAGACACTCACCGCACTCGAAACCCTCTATCTGAATGACATTAAGTTGAAATTTTTGCCTGATTGGATCAACCAATTAACAAAACTTCAGTACCTCTACCTAGACAATAATCAACTAACACAGTTGCCGAGTTCACTTTCGCAACTGCGGGAATTAAATGAGTTTTCCTGTGATAACAATCAGCTAACACAATTACCAAGTACGTTTTCGCAATTGACAGAATTAACAGCGCTTTCCTGTGCTCACAATAAATTATCTTCTTTGCCAGATGGAATCAGTCAACTCACAGCTCTGAGATTTCTAACGCTAACGAATAACGATGCGCTAAACATCCCCAATGAAGTTTTAAGCCTAAAAGAACCTGCTAAAATACTCGAATATTACGAACGGACAAAAAATGAAAAAAAACCCATCAATGAAGCAAAGTTGATTTTTGTCGGTAGGGGTAAGGTAGGTAAAACATCGCTGGTTAATCGACTTGTCAAAAACACTTTTAACGAACTGGAGGACACAACTCACGGCATCAATATCACCCCATGGCAAATTAGCTTAGAACCAGACAATATCTCGCTAAATATCTGGGACTTTGGTGGGCAGGACATCATGCACTCGACCCATCAATTTTTTATGACACAGCGCAGCTTATACATTTTGGTTTTGAATAATCGCGATGGAGAAGCAGAGGCTGATGCAAATTACTGGCTAACACTTATCAAGAGTGTTGCGTCTGGTTGCCCGGTTATCATTGCCCTAAACAAAATACAATCAGACCCATTTGACGTAAACCGAAGACAGTTGCAACAAGACTATCCAACGATAAAGGCATTTATAGAAACTGACTGTAATGACACAACCGGAATGGCATTACTTAATCAAACTATCCACAACGAAACGGTTCGGCTTAAACACATAAAAGATATTTTCCCTGCCACTTGGTTCGCTATCAAAAACCGATTGACCCAAATGGGCAAGCACCAAGAAAATTATCTGACATTCGAAGCATATAGACAAATATGCAACGATAATGGCGAAACAAACCGTGATGCACAAAATTCATTAGCACTATACCTTCATCACTTGGGGATTGCATTAAACTACAAAGACGACCCTCGACTGCGGGATGTTCATGTGCTCAACCCGCAATGGGTCACTAATGGTATATATCGAATTCTGAACTCTAAAATACTTTTCAATGCAAAAGGCCGTTTGGACAGCACAAGGCTGCATGAAATTCTTGAACCAACAACATATCCTGTTGAAAGGCATGCATTCTTACTAAACCTTATGCGTAAATTTGAACTTTGTTTTATTTTTTATGACGATGAAAGTAACTATCTTATCCCGCAGCTGCTGAGTATCCAGCAGCCCACAGAAGCTGAGTCGCTTATTAATAGCGCAACTTTAACTTTTGAATACCACTACGGCCCAATGCTACCAGAAGGATTGCTGCCAAGGCTTATTGTCCGAACCCAGAATTTAAGTGCAGCCAAGAGTTGGCGTACTGGCGCGATACTGGAATTTGAAAAATGCCAGGCTGTAGTAAAGGCAAATGTTCAAGACAAGAAGATTGAAATCTACATCAATGGCAACGCTTCTGCTAGACGCCGTTTACTCACAATAATACGCTCTGATTTGGACCACATTAACAGTAGTTTTAGCTTCTCACCTACCGAAATGGTGCAGGTGCCCAGTTTCCCTAAACAATTTGTTTCTTACAAAGATTTGCTGCTGTATGAGGAAAACAACAGAAAGACACTGCCCAAAACTATTGATAACAGCATACATGATTTGGATGTTGTCGAATTACTCAATGGCGTCGATTTGCCTGGTGCCCGACCAAAAACAAAAGATCGTACGAGCCTGACAGCTCCTTTGAAATTATTCTACAGTTATTCCCATAAGGATGAACAATTCAGAGACGAGCTGGATACGCATTTAAAAATACTTGAACGACTACATTTGATTCAACCGTGGCATGACCGAAAAATTCATGCAGGTGAGAACTGGAAAGATGAAATTGACGATAATTTGGAAGATGCAGATATCGTTCTGTTACTCATCAGCGCTGATTTTATTGCCTCAGATTATTGCTATGAGAAGGAAATACAAAGAGCTATGGAGCGTAACAAAGAAGGAAAGGCTAGAGTAATCCCAATTATATTGAGAGCTTTAAACTGGGGTTCCTCTCCGATCTCCAAGCTACAAGCACTCCCCAAAGAGGCAAAGCCGGTGAATTCTTGGGCCGACAAAGATGAAGCTTGGACAAATGTGTCCAAAGGAATTGAAAAAGTCATCGAAGATATACGTAAGGAGCGTGGGTACCAATAAATGATAGAAAAAATCACAGATGTACTAAAAAACCTACCAGTCCAAGAGCAACAGAGGTTTTATGTTGGACTTGCTAACAACCTCACGCTGATAATCAGAGGAATATGGTCTGACGATTCTTATATTGATGCCAACAAACTTGGTATGATAAAAATCGTAAACGAATGTCACCACCGAATTCTGAATCACGCTTTGAGTTTATATGACGGGGAATCTACTTGGACAGATACACAAGTATTTGCAAAAGTGAAAGAACTAATTTCCAAAGATAACATACTAGCGGGAGAAGTTGGAGGCGCACTAAAGTTAACAATGAAACACAATAAGAATTTTGAATCCTTATAACTATACTCGGTGCGCACGGCGCACCGCTAACTTTCAGACATGTCAAAAACCAACACTAATGCCTTTCACTAACCATATTCAAAGTATATTTAGGTATCTCAACAACTAAATCTTGATCTTCAACCATCGCCTGACAACCTAAGCGGGAATCAGGCTCTAAGCCCCAAGCTTTGTCTAGCAGGTCGTCTTCTAGTTCATCGCTCTCGCTCATGCTGTCGAAGCCTTCGCGGACGATGATGTGACAGGTGGTGCAGGCGCACGACTTTTCGCAAGCGTGTTCTATTGTGATGTCATTTTTTAGGGCAACATCAAGAATGCTTTCACCTTTTTTGGCTTCTAGCACGGCGCCGTCTGGGCAAAGTTCTGCGTGGGGTAAAAATATGATTTGTGGCATGGGGTCTTTCTCTCTTTTGATGCGGGGATAAATCACCCGCCGACAAAAAGCGGGGATAAATCACCCGCCTACAACAATTAATTCAATCCCGCCGCGCGCGGCGTTATATAAAGATGCGAAGCAGATTTATCAGATATCACCAACGCTTTTGCCCGTCAGCGCAGCGTTTATGGATTTGTCCATTCTGCGGTTGGCGAACTCTTGCGTGGCTTGGTCTACGACTTTGATGCTGGCTTCTATGGCATCACGGTCATCGCTGTTTCTGGCCACAATCAAGTGCTCTATAGCGCCGACTATGGTCTTTTGCTCGTCTTGCGACAACAGTTTGTCACCATCGGCCTTTAAGGCACTGGTGATGGCTTCGATGACTCTGTCTGCTTCTACCTGTTGCTCGCGTAACATGCGGGCAACAATGTCTTCTTTGCCGTGGGCCATCGACGCTTTTATCATTTCGGCTATCTGGTCATCTTTAAGACCAAACGAAGGTTTTACTTCGATTTTGGCCGCAATGCCCGTGGATTTTTCCATCGCCGATACGCTCAGCAAGCCATCGGCATCTACCTGAAATGTCACCCGAATGTGCGCAGCACCGGCCGCCATTGGCGGGATGTTGGTCAGGGTGAATTTGGCCAGTGATCGACAATCGTCAACCAGTTCGCGCTCACCCTGGGTTACGTGAACCATCATCGCGGTTTGACCATCTTTGAACGTAGTGAATTCTTGCGCTCTGGCCACCGGAATAGTGGTGTTTCTTGGGATAACTTTTTCGACCAAACCGCCCATGGTTTCGAGTCCCAAACTCAGCGGAATAACATCAAGCAACAGCATGTCGCTGTCGGGATTGTTACCCACTAAAATATCGGCCTGAATCGATGCACCAATGGCAACCACTTTGTCTGGGTCGATTGATGTAAGGGCTTGTTTGTCGAAGAATTCGTTTACTTGGGTGCGAACCAAAGGCACGCGGGTTGAACCGCCGACCATGATCACTTGTTTGAGATCACCCTTGTCGATACTGGCGTCTTTAATTGCGCGTTTACAGGCCTTGATGGTCTTTTTGACCAGCGGGCTAATAAGTGTATTAAATTCGCTTTGGCTCATGGTGCCGTGATAGTCAGCACTGTCAAATGGCAATGTGTAGTCTACCGTGTCGGCGTTGCTCAGTGATTCTTTAAGTTCACGGGCGACTTCGTAAAACTGGCGCAGTTGTCTGTCTGTCAGGGTTTCAAGCTCAGTTTTGACTTTAAAATGCTCGACCAACAAATGGTCAAAGTCATCGCCGCCAAGGGCTGAGGCACCACCGGTAGACAGTACTTCGAACACACCTTTGTTAAGGTGTAAAATAGAGATATCAAACGTACCGCCGCCCAAATCATAAACGGCAATGGTGCCCTCTTCTTCGCTGTCGAGGCCATAGGCAATTGCGGCTGCGGTGGGTTCGTTGAGTAATCTTAATACGTTTAATCCAGCCAGTACTGCTGCTTCTTTGGTGCCATGACGCTGGGCATCATCAAAGTAGGCTGGCACGGTGATCACCACGCCTTCTAGCTGTTCGCCTAGGGTATCTACTGCCCTTTGGCTTAATACTTTTAAAATTTCTGAAGCAACCTGCACCGGGTTTACGTTGCCGGTCACGGTTTCTATCTCTACCACCTGACCCACTTCTTTAAAGCGGTAAGGTAATTGGCCACAGTTTCGCTCAATGTCAGCCAGTGACTGGCCCATAAAGCGCTTGGCCGAGATAATGGTGTTATGCGGATCGCTGCTGGCAAGTGCTTGCGCGCTAGTGCCAACCACTATGCCGTTCTCGGTGTAACGTACGACCGAGGGCAACATGTCGTTG
>JABSOG010000448.1 GCA_013216025.1 Algicola sp.
AATGACTTCTTGTAACGAGACCGCTAGCAGGTCCATTCGTTCAATATGGGCTTGTTCGTGCAGCACCACATGGCGCAATTGCTGTTCGTTTAGCTGCGCCAGCAAGGCCTTGGGCACCAGAATTTTGGGGTTAAACAAACCAATCACCATAGGTGAGGTACAGTTATCTGACAGCCAAATGGTCAGTTGGTTTTTTTCGTTCCCCTCGTCGTTATTGTCTTTGCCATTGTTAAGCGTAATTTGTTGTTTTTGCACAGTATTACGACCCAACTGCCAGCTGTTGTAAATTCTATACAGTAATAACGCAACGCGCCACAGTATGCCGATGAACCAAACCAGCAGCAAAATGGACAGTATGGGGGCGAGTGTATTGACCCATTCTTGCGAGACATTCCAGGTCGCTTGCGCTGGTGCCTGAGTTGATGCCTGAACTGGAATCGCTGGTGGCTCAACAGAAGTCAGTGGTTGAGATAGTGTAGGGTTTACTAGTGTAGGCTGTGGGGAGTCGGATCCAAAAAAGGCAGAAAACGGCAACAGGGTGATCAACAGATAACAGGTGAACCACAACATCGAGCGTGTTCGAGGGCTGATGTTGACCGGCGATTTGAACAGTGTCCATAAAAGCCCACCGATAAACAACCCGAGTAATAAGTGATAGAAAATAAAGGTGCTGAGCAGGGTCAGTTCAACAATCATTGCTGTTATTCACTCTGACTTTTTGAGTTTTTTTCTTTGGCATCGATTTTGTCTTGCAAAGACTGCAACTCATTGACATCCACATCACTTTGTTCCATCAAATACTGGGTTAATACCTCAGACGAACCACCAAAAAAGCGGTTGACCAAAGATTTCAAGGCACTTTGGCGGGCGTTATTTTGGCTGATAATGGCACTGTACATAAAGGCACGGCCTTCTTTACGAAAAGTGGCATAACCCTTATCGGCCAGAATTTTACACATGGTTTGCGCCGAGGTATAAGCGGTCGGTTTGGTTTTAGACAGCTCATCGGCAATGGCTCGTACCGAGCTATCGCCGTTACGCCACAAAACTTCCATAATGCGCTGTTCAGTTTCGGTTAAATTGGCTGACTTGGGTCTGGCCATACCGTTATCTCCTAATGAATTAGTTGTATAATGACAAGAATAACCAAAATTTTGTGTAACTTCAACTAAAGAATTAGGAGTTACGTCATGTCGCTGGCTGCCATTTCTAAACACGTTAAAGTGCTCGAAGCGGCAAACCCGTGGTAGGAGTGAGCTCCAGCTCACGATTTTGGCCTACGAGGAACGCCTCCCGGACCAAATATTTATGGTTACGGTAGCCATTTGAAATGACTGCGTCATTTATCGCGAGCTGGATCGCTACATGGATGTAGCAAATTAGAGCAATGCAGGAGCAATTGCCGAGCTCGTTCCTACCGATATCGCGAGTTGGAGATCGTTGCTACCTCATCCCCCTTAAAACCCACCACTGCGGCATTGGCCCAGTTGGCGCAGCCTTCGACTTCATTTTCTACCGTTCGTAGGCTTAACTTTTTAATTGAACGGATATCCAATTCAGGTTTCACCACCGCTGGCGCCACTATTGTGCCGCTGTCGAACAGTAGGCGGTTGTCACCCCAAACCTGGAAGTTGATGCCGTCTACATTTTTGCAGTTATCATCTATGCCCACATCGGCGCGGAATACTTGCCAGTTGCCCGACAGTGTATAGTCAACTTGGCTGTTGCCGAATACGCCGAGGCCTTTTTTGAATTTCAAACCGTTCATAACAAAGGTTTTGGTATTTTTTGAATCCTGTCTGTTAAGTTCTGACAAAAATACTTTTTGCTTTTTGCCCTTGGGTAAAGCCTGCTGGTGTAATTTGAATTCGCTGATGGTCAACGAGCCAATTTTATTGGGTTGCAGGGCATTAAATGGGGCATTCACCAAAACCGGGTGTTCTACGCTATCAGTATCAGCCTCGGTATCGGGATCATGCAGCGACAAAGCTCTAAAGCGCAGCATTCGGCCAATAATTGGCTTGAAACGCACTTCTTGAGTGCCTTCTACATGATTTAAAGTGCCGGTGTGCGCCGGTTCGCCCCAGTCGCCGTTCATGTCGGTCATGTAAATTTCGTAATCTTTGAGCTGACCGTACTTCCACCATTTGTCGGTTCTACCGAGAATGTCAAAGCCTGAAATTGCCGTGCGGTCACCTAAATACAATACAAATTCGTGCGTACCTATATTTAATGACTGGTCGCGCGAGGTGCGAAACCAAGTCGCCGGATCGCCGTCTATGGCTTTCTCAAACGTATAATCACCTTCTTCTAAAGGGCGAGAGATCAGTTTCAGCGCGTCCATCGACATCGCCGTGCCATAATCGGGCATGGTCGGGTAGGGTTTGGTTTGCACCAAATTTAACCCCTGTTGGATATAGACATCCACTTGCTGCTCCTGCCGTACACTGGCTTTGGCCAGCTTGATGTAAACCGTGCCGTATTTGTCATCGGCATCATAAAACCAGCCGGTGGTGGCTTTGTCGAACGTGGCTTTGTTGCCTCGATTGGCCAGTGGTGCACCGTCGATTTTTATTGCGTCAGGTTTGACGCGGCTGTGCATTATTAACTGGTAAGCACGTTGTTGTTCCATGCCTTCATATTGGCCTAGCACTGGCGCGATACTGACTTTGATGTTACCGCTACTGCCTTTGGGGGCCGAAACACTGATCAGCTGTTCGCTGAACGCGCCGTTTTTGTATTGGCGAGTATTGCCATCGTCTTCATAAAGGGTGTACTGGCTGTCGCCGTGCGGATAGATGTCGAGGGTGATCTCATCTTTGGCCACTTGTCCGTCATACAAAGATTCGGGATACATCGGGATGATGGCGCCGGCACGTACCAGCAATGGCAGTCTGTCGAGCGTGATTGGGTAGTTCAGCTCTACGCCATTTTTGCCTGCCGTTGTGACTGTACCATCCCAGTAATCTACCCATTCACCTTCAGGCAAATAAACCTGCTGCCGCCAGCCTTTTGAGGTGCTTTGAGACTCATAAACCGGGGCGACCAAAAAGTCTTTGCCCAAGAAAAACTGGTTTTTGTAATTTTCGCTACCAGCGTTGGGGTCTTTCGGATGGTCCCACATCAAACCACGAACAATCGGTGCACCGGTGGTTTCGGCCATTCTGGCGGTGGTGTACATGTACGGCATCAGGCGCATTTTCAGCTTGAGATATTTGCGGTTGATGCTGCGGTAGGGCTCTTCGAACCACCATGGGTGTTTGCGCGCGGCCTTCGACCAGCCCGACATGCCCATTAATACTGGGGTGAACGCTTTCCACTGTAAATCACGCATGTAGGTTTCGGGACTGCCACCAAAAATGCCGTCGACATCGCCAGTTGCGTAAACTTGACCAGACAAACCTGAGCCGATAAGCGTTGAAACGTGCCAGCGAATATAATCCCAGCTGCCAGATTGGTCGCCGGTCCAGGTTACGGCGTAGCGTTGAATGCCCGCCCAGCCCATCACGGTCCATAAAAATGGTCGGCTGTCGGAATTGTCGATAATGCCTTTGGCGGCATCGGCATTGGCGTCGAGCGCAAATTGATAACCTTTACCGGTCCAGGCTACATCGAGTTTTTGTGCCCGACTGCCAGCGTCGCCGACTTCCCACGCGATTTTTTCGACACCGTTTTCAGTCCACAAACCGGTTCTAAAACCGTATTTCTTTAAGCCCGCAACCACTTTGGGCAAATCTGAATAGCCGCAGCCGTAACCGTCATTGGGTAAAATCCATCCGCCGGGCATATCGTGTTCCCGGTATTTTGCGGCTACCGTGGTGATAACGTCCAACGTTGTGCCTGTCGGCCCGTCGCTCCATCCTGACGGTACCGTGCCGGGCTTTTTTATGTTGTCACCATCGTTGTAACAGTCGGCGTCACCATATTCGAATGCCCAGCGTGGCAGCAAGGGCGCGCGACCACTAAGTTCTGTATATTCAGCCAATATGGTTTTAATTGAGTCGCCAAAAAAGTAGTAACCGTCGAAGCGTTGCTCTTCATGAGCGGCACTCAAGTAAGCATCTGAACGAAAGTCATAACTACCATCGGCCCAAGTATTGCGCAGTACGCCATAACCTTTATTGGTCATGTAAAAAGGCGCGGGGCTGGGTCTGTCGCCTTCTTCCCAACCACCTGAATACGAAATTTCCATAGTTTTGCCGTTGAATTCATACTGACCGTTTTGCTGGCCACCACCATAAAAGGCTTCATCGGGCGTGCTGCTGAGCGTTTGAACACTGCCATTTTTGGCCAAATCTATCGGTTTAAGCTCTTTGAATACTAGCGTTTTGTTGTCAGCTTTATAGGCTTCGAATCTTAGTGGATAAGGGTAAATTCGCAGTGCAAACTTGCTGGTTTCAAGCAATCTATAACCATTTTTTTCGCTCAGTGTGTAGTTTACTTTTGCATATTTTGCGGCTGGCACAATCGCCACAGCTTTGTTTTTGGCTTGGGTGAGCGTGTTGTTTACACCCGCTTGAAGGCGAATCACATTGTCTTTGAGCAACGAGATATTCACTCGCTCATTGTTTTTGGTGACTATGTCGATTTTACCATTTTTATCGGTAATCGAGATTAAGTCCCCCAACTCTTTGGCTTGTACTTGTTGCTGGCCATTGAGGGCTAACGCAAGGGCAAGAGCCAATAGCGATTTGTAATGCATGGGGAGTGTCCTCTTTATTTTCATTGTTGTTTTAATAAATCTGCTTAGGCAGCTTTATTTGGTGCCACTTCGTGGCAAAAACTAAGTAGATTAATGGGTCAATTCCCCGCAGCTTGCTGCGTGGTAGTTTATTAGGGCTTGTTTGCTTAAGGTTAAGAGCGCCGCACCACGTACGCCGCTGGCATCACCAAATTTGGCGCGTTTGATTGTCGGTGTGTTAAATCCGGCGAATAAATGCGGTTTGATGGTTGCTGGCAGTTGTTCGACAATTTCATCAATCAACGACAAACCGCCACCGAGTACGATGATGTCGGGATCGTAAGACAAAATCAGCGCGGCGAAACTGGCACCAAGCAAGTCGATATAACAATCAAAGATGATGCTGGCTTTGGGGTCGCCACTGCGCAGGCTTTCTATCAAGTCGGGCACGCTTGGCGCGTTGCCACCAAAATGACGATTGAGAAACAATAGTCCCGGTCCGCTGATAAATCCTTCAACACAGTTGGGTAGACCACAACCGCAAGGGCGTCTGGGCAATTGGTATTTTTGCTGCAAAGTCGCGGGCAGTTGTAAATGACCGTATTCTCCGGCAATGCCTTGACGAGATTTGTATAACTGACCATTAATCACCAATCCGCCTGCGGAACCTGTGCCTATCACTGCACCGAAAACGTTTTGAAACCCTTCGCCTGCACCACCAAGCGCTTCTGATAAAGCAAAGCAACGACAATCGTTTTCTACTGCAATAGGGCGGTTGAGTCTGGCAGACAGGTCTTTAACGATGTTTTTGCCGGTTGCACAGGGCACGTTGGCCGACAAGGATTTGCCTTGAGCGTCGATAAGTCCGGCCATGCCAATGCCGACTTGTACTTGTTTTCTTTGTTCTGTACTGGCTTGAGAAGAGTAACTGTCGGCTTGTTTAACTAATTTAACTAAGACATCGATAAAGGCGGCATAATCGGTTGTGGGCGTAGGTACGCGCCAATTGTTCTGCATTTTGTACTGGTCACAAAAAACGCCGAGTTCGATTTTACTGCCGCCGATGTCGATGCCGCAGATCATGCGCTTTCCTCTACAACATCGGTCTGATAAGGATAAATGGTCACGCCCTGTACAACCCGGTTTACTTCGCCGCTGGGGCAGGGGTTGTCTGGGGGGATATTTAATGCCAGCGCTTTGTAAAAGGCCAGTGCCTGACAATACACAATGTAAGGAAATGATGACCAAACATCATTAAGTCCTTGATATAACGCATAAATATGACCGGTTTGGTGATCATTTACTAATTCTTCGATAAGATCGTCTTCGTATTTGCTTAGGTAGTCGTCTTTGCTGCTCAGCACAATGATCAGAGTATCTTCATTGACCAGCGACTTGGGGCCATGGCGAAAACCCATTGGCGATTCGACGTAACAATCGATTTTGCCTGCGGTTAATTCCACCATTTTCAACGAGGCTTCGGTGGCAATGCCTTTAAGGCCGCCACTGCCTAAAAATACCGCCCGTTTGAACGGTACCTGTGCCAGTTGTTTGATCTGTGGCAAAGTGTGTTCGAGTAAATGTACAGTGGCTTCTACCATCGAATCAAGCTGCGCTGGATTGGGCGTAAACAAACATAAGGTGCTCAACATCATCGCGGTGAAACTGCTGGTCATGGCAAAGCTTTGATCGTTGGTGGCATCTGGCATCAGCAGACAATAAGCACGACTTTGCTGTTGGGCCAGTCTACCGTTTTTATTGCAAGTGATGAGTAGATGATAGCAATTGTCGACCAACTGATTGGCCAACTCTATCGCAGCAACACTTTCGGGGCTATTGCCCGAACGGGCGTAAGAAATTAACAGGGTGGGTACGTGGTTAAGAAAATGTTCACCAGGATTACTGACCAATTTAGTGGTGCTAATGGCCTCGACTTTTCGAGACATTGCGGCAGTTAAATGCGGTGCCAGCGACTTGCCAACATAGGCCGATGTGCCAGCGCCAGTGAGGATGATACGCAAGTTTTTTTGAGCCAGCATGGGCGCTAACCAACGGTCG
>JABSOG010000045.1 GCA_013216025.1 Algicola sp.
GGTGCCAGTCAGTTAGGATTGGACGGCAGTGAAGAAGCTGCGTTTAACGCTTTTGTCACGCGTCATTTGTCGGCTAACGACATTGCACGATTGACCGCTATGGGCGGACACGACCAGCTTGTTAGTACGCACAAAGGGGTTTTGGCGGTTAAAGATTTGGTTGATTGGGTTAAGCAGGGTTTTGTTGCTACGACCACAACTTATCATACCAGCGCCAGCGATACCGGGGCTTTGGGTTTGTCTGTTACAGCTGACTTTGCCATGAGCGACAGCGATGGCGATACCATAGACGATGCCTTTGACAAATGTGCCAGCACGCCTGTTGGCGGTGAGATTGGTGAAAACGGCTGTACTGATGCGCAAATTCCGCAGCAGCATTTGGTGGCTGTGCAATCAGGGCCTATTTCTGACCCCGCCACTTTCGGCGAATTGGCAAGAGATGGCGACATCTTGGATGCAGGTGCTTTCACCATTATCATCGACCAAGCATTTACTGCGGGTTTGCTGCACCAGCCAGCGGGAACCGTTGTGCTTAAAGGCGAATTTGAAGTCGCACCTGATGTGACTTTAACGGTTAATGGCGACTGGGATGCCAGTCAATCGACTACCCAAAACGTAATGCGAACAGGCGCTCACATTGAGTTTGACGGCAATGACGATGTGATGCGAAGTTATATAGCGGCGGGCAACTATTATTATGCCGCTTCTGTGATGATTGACAGTACTAAGGATGACAAAGCCTTTTTTGGTCTTAAACCCGGCTCGACAGCCAAGTTTACTTACGACAAGCAAGGGTTTCTTGGCTCGAATATTCGTGGCGGTAACGTTCACCTGAACGGTTTTAGTACAGGTTATATTCACGATGGTTACGATAGAGAAACCACCAAAGATTGTGAAATGCCCAATGTGTTGGTCACCAATAGTGGCGAGTTTCATGTGCGCTATTCTGCCAGTGAGAATGGCAGTTGTGACTTGCGAAACCTGACTATTTTGTCATCTACCGCAACCACGGCCTTTAAAACTGTGGGCACTTATGCCGATACAACACAAAGTGACTTGTTTAATCTAAACGGATTGTCGGTTGACGGTAACGTTGATTATTATGCCCGTGGCGAATTCCAAATGAATGACTGGGTGGTTAAAGACTTGGCCGCGAACTTGCCCGATATAGGTTGGCAAGATATTGACAGCTGGTTGTTGTTTAGCGTCGATAGTATTCCGGTAGGCAGTGCCAAAACCTCTAATATTTATTTCCGTAATGAAAAATCTAACCCACACGGTTATGGTATGGGCGGCGGGTACATGACCGGTCGTGCTGAACGCGTAATCGACAGCGTGGTATTCGATTTTGTTAATCAAGATGTCAATGAATCGGGCGATTTGTATATGTTCAGCACGCCCGCTGGTGCCAACGAGACGGTACGTATTACCAACAATATTAGCTTGAAAAACCTCAATGGTAATCAAAGTAGTACTTTTATTACCTTTAACGGAGATGATCAAGGGGGTCGTCAGATTGAGGTGAGTAACAATGTTGTGTACATACCAGATAATAACCGTGCTTTGTCGCTGAATGAAGCAAGCTCTACGCCTGCCAATATTCTGAGCAAAGTTAACGACAATATCTTTTGGGGTGATGCGGATAAGCCCGGTTATGTTGTGGGCAGTCTCGGTAGTAGTTCTCAAACCGATGTTGTGTCGTCTGGCGCTTACACCAACAACGGTGTGGCTAACGCTCGTAAAGATGGGCAGTTCGGTGAATTGGATTTGCCGCTGAGCTATACACCCAATGCACCTGTCACCACAGCTACGCCGCAGTTTTATGATGACTCGCGTCGATTAGATACCTATGGTTCAGCGGTGCTTGGACTTGATGGTACTGCGGACTCTGCTTTTAATGCTTTTGTGACTCGGCATTTGACTGCAAACGACATGGCTCAGTTGACCTTGCTCGGTGGTCATGAAGCTTTGGTGGATGCTCATCAAGGTGCTTTGGCGATAAAAGACATGATTGATTGGATAAAGCAGGGTTTTGTTGCTACTAGAACCACTTATAGTGACAGCGGCTCTAGCGCCAGTGCTTTGGGTTTGCAAGTTACGTCAACTTACACTTTGGTCGACAGTGATGGCGACACGGTTGATGATATGTTTGAAGCTGCTGGTTGTGAAAATACCCCAGCAGGCGAAGCTATCGACGAATTTGGTTGTAGCGCTAGCCAGTATGATGATGACAATGACAATATCGACAATTCGCTAGATATTTGTGTTGAAACTGTCACTGGTGCACAGGTTAATGCCTCGGGTTGTTCTGAAGATGAGATTGAAGGTAAGTTGCTTGGTTTCACTAGCTGGGGTATTGGCGGCGGTGGTGCAATGGCCGGTTATTCGATTAACCCTTATGAACCGACCATGCGTTTTGTCGGTACAGATATGGGCACTGCGTTCCGCTCGTTAAACGAGGGCGTGAACTGGGCTCCTATTCGTCACACCCAAACTACATTCCATTATAACTTGGGTTATGCTGCACCGTTTGGTTTTGCGTCAAAGCATACTGTGCTTCATGCACCACAGGGTTTGAACCCGGTACGTTCGCTGGATGCCGGTCAAACTTTTGCCGCCCCTGCCAGCTTCGCCGTGGTTTACAGCAATGATAGTGATAACACCAACGACGAACGCATTACCGGCTGGTATAGCGATGTGCAAAATGAAGGCACTGTTTATGCGATGACAAATATGGGTTTGTGGCGATCGAATGATGACGGCGACAATTGGAGCTTTGTCTACAGTGGTGGCGATATCAAAGGCATGTTCATTAATGAGCACGAGAACGGCACGGTTTATATAGCGACTGAAAATGAGATTTTGGTCTCGGACGATGGGGTGACTTATGTGAATTACTTTACGCCTGATGGTCATAAAATCCATCGTTTTGCTGGTGGTTCGAATGCTACTGATAAAACGCTGACTTATGCGAGTGACGAAACCGCTGTGGCAATACAGGCGGCGATAGATGCAGGGCTTGTGGCTGACGGTGTTGGCGATGTTAAAGCGACTTATACCAAACCTTCGAATGCGGGCACAGAAGTGTCAGCGGCGATGATTTATGTCAGTAAAAACAGCGCTACGTTTGCTCAAACCAGTCAGTTTATGGGGGCTCATTTGTCGATGGCGCAAAACGATCCACAAACCATTTATGCCACGGGTAGCCGTAATTGGGGCCGTGACAAGGGGACATCGGTTTATGTGTCTACTGATGCTGGTGACAACTGGACGCTGAAAATGTTGCAATACGACTGGGATATTGGTTACAAGGCTTGGGATTGGCAGACACTGGAACATTCGCCAGTAGGTTTGAATGTGGGTTGGCACGATGGCGGTTATTACACTGCTGGCGTTAATCAAACCAACAGCAGCCAGTTTGGTGGGTCGGGTAACTACTTTTTGAATAGCACCGAAGACAGCGGTACCACCTGGCAGGATTTGACCAATGAATACAAAGGTGATGTTGCTACAAAGCCTGTGAAAAGTGATGCATGGGCGTCGAGTGGTTTGAATGTGACCTCTGTGTATGATTTGAAGTTCAACCCCTACAGCACCGATGATATTTATGCTGCGTACGCCGATATTCATGGGGCACGTTCTACCGACCATGGTCAAAGCTGGGAGATTTTGCCGAGCACCGTTAATTCGATTTATGACTATGCGTTTGCTGATGCCAACACGGTGTTTATGGTTAACGGTTCGCAACACGATTGGCCGTATCTCAGTTTGTCTTTGACAGGCTCTGGTGGGGTATTCAAATCGACCAGCAAGGGTGATAATTGGACGCGATTGACGCCAGCCAATGGTGCAGTTGAACACGATTTTGACCGTCAGTATTTGTCAGTGGCTTATGATGGCGCTAGCGATACTATTTATGCTGGTAGTCAACAAAAAGGGATTTTGCGTTCAACTGATGGCGGTGCTAATTGGGCGTGGTTTAATGCTGGTTTGCCAAGCACGCTGTCAGGTTTTGATGATTACACCATGGACTTGGTTATCCCACAGATTGAAGTATTGAGCAATGGTAACGTCTATGCGCTGGTATCAGGTGCTCGACCTGAAATCACCGCAGCACAAGTCGCCGAGTTTGGTTTGCAGTCTAACGAGTACATTGCCGACAGTTCTGAGGGGCCGACCAAGTATTTCAGCTGGATCAACGCTGCTCAAACGGGTATTTACTTCCTTGATGTGCAAAATGGATCTCAAACATGGCAACTATTGCGTGGCACTATTGATACTAATACGCTGGGCAACTGGAATCCGAACCATTTACCATGGAGACGTCCAATGAGTTTTGCGGTAGACCCGACTAATACCAATGTGTTGTGGATGACCGACATGGAAGGCAGAACCTGGCAAGAGGGTGCTGCTGGTATTTGGAAGTCTGTCGACCATGGTACCACTTGGAAATTGATGCAAAAGCACACGTTTGCACTTGATATCAACATCGCCCCGGGCGACAGCAACTATGTTGCGGTTGCTGGTCCTCAAAGCTGGGGTAACGGCGGCATGCATATCACCAAAGACGGTGGTGCAACCTGGACCGAGGATGAACGTCCGCAACTGCAAAACAACGGACACTCGGTGTGTTTTGATCCGGTGAATACCAATAAAGTGATTTATGGTTATTCTGGTGGTGGTATGTTGTTTGGCGATAAGCTTTAGTAGGAGTGAGCTCGGCAATTGCTCCTGCATTGCTCTAATGTGATACATCCATGTATCAATCCAGCTCGCGATTATAAATAATGACCGCAGGGATGCGGTCTTTCACCGCTAAGACAAACGTCTAGCCAGCCGATTAACAATATCCCTTTCTTCGTGAATTACACCAATAATCACCGGTTTTGTATTCTTTTCGAGTTTCGAGGGGTCAGAGATCTTGAAAAGCAATTAATTACATCATTATCAACTACTTAAAATCAAGGGGTCAGAGGTGGTGTGGCGCGCCATGGTATTGGCTCGTTTCCTATGTCTGACCCCTTGAAATTCAATGTGCCATTATTCGCTTTGCTCTTGAATGACCTCATCAAAGATATCATCAACCGACTTCGACGAGAAATCGCCTTTTTCAGCGGCTTCAATCCGGGGTTGTAAAAAAGCTTCCAGCTCTTGCAACGCAGCGGCTGCTTTTAAGTGTTGATGTTGTTGAGTCGTAATTTCAATAGAAAGTCGCATATGTCGTTCTCCAGACTATGTATAGTACGCACTTTAAACAGATAATAACAAATTATCAATTTGTCACAAATGTTGTTTCAAGATCTCTGACCCCTTGAAATGCAAAATGTCTTAAACTTGCAAATTTTTGTCCTAAACCCAACAGCGTCTTTTGGCTGTTTGCGGTTAAAATAGCGCAACTTTTTGATATTCGAGTGTTTCAACATGATTAAAAAATCGAACCTTACCATTGCCTTCGTTTGGGGCCTGTGGGTTGCCTGTGCTGTTTTGTGTGTCAAGGTGGGTGTTGCACCAATTACCCTGTTGTCATTTTGATAAATGAAAGTTATATCACATCGTTATGAATAAATACCAACGTTGACCTTGCCCCTGTCGTTGCCACTGTTGCAAACCCGCGCGGGTATTCTCACCGGCTCTCCCCCAGAATTTTGAATAATGACAAAAATATTACGCTTTTTGACGTTGAGATTTTGCGAGCGAAAGATAAAAACGCAACCGCGTTCGGAAACGTCGATCACAATGTTAGGTTTGCTTTTTTCATGGTGATCTCGGCTTAGGTTAAGGGGTCAGACTAATTACAACGGATCAGATTTGTAGTTGCAGCTCTTTTGTGGGCATTGATGGGTTAGGCCTTTGGCGGTGTTTTTTTCGATTAACATTGACCATTGGCACAAGGGGCAGGGGGTCAACACTGGTTTGAAGTTGACCGCATATTTGCATTTTGGATAAGCATCGCAGGCATAAAAAGTCTTGCCGTAGCGGTTGTTTCGCTGGAATAATTCGCCTTTGATGCACGAGGGACAAGGCACTCCTGTGTCTTCGGTTTCGTCTAAATGAGCGATGTATTTGCAATCAGGAAAGTTAGTGCAGCCGATAAACATGCCGTAACGACCGTTTTTTACCGCCAGTTGGCTTTGGCAATCGGGGCAGGCGGGTTGGTCGAGCAATTTGACGACATTGACATTATTATCGCCCATCGGCCGTGTGTAGTTGCACTGGGGGTAACCCGAACAGCCAATAAAAGGCCCGCTTTTGCTGTTGCGAATGATAAGCTCAGCCTCGCAGTCAGGGCAGGTTTCATACGCTTTTTCCAAAGCATGTTGGTGTTGGTCAAATAACTTTGGCGCATCTTTTGTCATGGTTTTTGTCTTGGTGTGATAGATTTTGCAAACTGGGTTGGTAAGTGATTATGGCATAAGGCGTGCCAGTCGTCATCTTCGTCAGATGAGCTAGAGTTAAAGCATGAAAATCGTCTTTGATATGGACAATACCCTGACCGATGATTTTGGCCGTTCGGTACGCCCGGGCATGGTCGAGCTGTTGCGATCGTTGGTGCAAGCTGAACATCAGTTGGTGTTGTGGACCAGCTCGGCCAAAGCACGAGCCAAGACCATCCTAGCGGATCACGAGTTGGCGCTATATTTTTGCGAGTTTATTTACCGGGAAGATTACGATCCGAAAAACCTTGGGCTGGTGAAAGACATTCGCCAAATCAACGGGAATATTTTAATTGATGATGCGCCGGATTTAATCAAGCATGTTAGAAGTGTGGGTAAAAAGGGATTTTTGATTAGTCCCTATCGGCGTGCAGGCCAAGGTCTTGATGAGCAGGAATTGGTTCATTTGCGCGACTATCTCAAGTCAGCTAATCGTTGGTGGAAAAGGTCGTTTTGATAAATCTGCTGCGCATCTTTATATGCGACAGCCTTTTTGCTGCGGGTTGGTTTAGTGGGGTCAGTGATTGGACCCCACTGGTTGAAAAAGATCAGTGCAAAGGCCCATCGGCTTCTTCAAAGACCAAGTCTTCCATTTGTGAATAGGCCTGTTCGTGGCCGGGGATGTTGACAAGTACCATCAAAATCACCCATTTTAGGTCTTCTATGCACATCAATGGCTGGTCTAATTCGCATACCCGGTCGACGATCATTTCGCGGGATTCGAAGTTCAGCACGTTGATTTGTTCAAGGAAAAGTAAAAAGCCGCGACACTCAACATCCAAACGGGTCATTTCGTCACTGGTGTAAACCCGGGTAGATAGGTTGCTGCCAGTATTGGCAAAGGGGCGGTTTTCGCTTTTTTGTAGGCTAGCGAGTTTTTCGAGCCAGCTGAGGGCTTTGTAGATCTCCATTTCGTGAAAGCCGGCTCGGCATAATTCGTCGGTAAGTTCTTTGTGATCAACAAACATCTCGGCTTCAGAATGAATGTAGTTTTCGAACATGTACATCAAGATATCAAACATAATTATCTCCTTCGAATGCTTCTCACCACCGGGAATATCTGAGTCGGGTGGTAGCTGCGTTAAGCTAAAAGGCATTACTGCATATGTGTAGATGTAAAATTGTCAGGATTGCTCCTTGAGTTGCTGAAAAGGGAGTGAGAGCTTTGTTTTTAAACGAAGTCTTACTATTAACAATAGACCGAAACAGCCGAAAAATCTTACTTCAATTTGGCTATCGGTCAGTTTTGCCAATAACTTGAGGCGCGTCAATGCTATTTATCGCTTTGTTGGCACATTTTTGACGAAAAACCCCCGTTTTTCATCACAAGCGTAAATAACCCCCCGGTACTGCTGCAACTTTGCCCGCCAGCTCCATATCTAATAATTGCGCCAATACGTTGGGAATGGGCAATAAACTTCGCTGGGCAATGCTGTCAACGGCAGTGGCCTCAAAACCTATGTGTTTAAGTAAGCCATCCCCAGGTTCGGCGCTGGTTTGTGTGACTTGAACACGCTCAATGGCCCGTTCGGCCAAAAAGTGCTGAAAAGTACTCAATTCTTCAACAATATCGTTAATGTCTTCAACCAATTTGGCGCCTTGTTTTATTAACCAGTGGCATCCTTTGCTCATGGGGCTGTGAATGGAACCGGGAATGGCAAAAACTTCGCGGTCTTGCTCCATGGCGTATTTGGCGGTGATCAACGAGCCGCTTTTTATCGCTGCTTCTATTACAAGGGTGCCTTGTGACAATCCGGATATGATCCGGTTGCGACGAGGAAAGTTTTCGGGCCGTGCGGTTTGGTCGGGCAAAAATTCTGATACTAGTGCACCGTTTTCACTGACTTGCTGTGCTAGCGCTCGGTGCCGCTTGGGGTAAATTTGGTTGAGCCCGGTGCCAAGCACTGCAATGGTTTTTCCCCTGCCCTCAAGTGCACCACGATGACTGAAACCGTCAACACCAATGGCTAGACCACTGGTTACTGTTATGCCCATCTCGGCGAGCTTTTTTGCAAAATTAAAGGCATTGTCTTGCCCGGTGATGGTTAAGTTGCGACTACCGACGATGGCAAGCCCTGGTGTATTGAGGACATCAAAGTCACCTCTGACAAACAGCAACATCGGCGGACTGGCGATATGCTTGAGCGCATCGGGATAACGAGGGTCGTCATAACAGATGATGTGCTGATTTGCTTCACTGGCCCATTGTTCCATGCGTTCTATTTGGCTTTGATTTGGTTGGGTAATGGCTTTTATTTGCGGTTCTTTGAGTTTGAATTGACGCAATACTGCTGCTGGCAGGTTTAAAAAAGTTTCAATTGGACGTTTATTTGGCTTGTTGTCAGGGTTTTTATTGGCGCTGCTGTCAGGGCTCTGGTCAGCGCGGTGTTCGATGATTTTGTGGAGAGTCTTGACGCCCATTTGGGGTACTAGCTTTAAAACGAGCCAGTGCCGCAAGGCCTCCGTGCTTGGCGTTTTCATAGTAATCCTTCATTATGGTTTGGTTTTCTTTACTGCTTTTTTGAGTATAGATGGCTAATTAGTGTCCGTCCAGAAACGCACCCTTTGCGCAAGCGCTTCGGTATGCGTGCACTGGATGGACTCTAATTAGTATTGTCCATTGTCAGCGGTCTTTCTTCATCGCCAAACGCATGGCGACATCGGCAATATTAAATAATGGTAAAATCTTTTGCGCGGCTTCCATATCTACTGCTGCTTTAGGCATACCCCATACAACGCTTGTTTGCTGATCTTGACATATGGTGTTGCCACCAGCCTGACGCATGTTCAACAAGCCTTTGGCACCGTCGTTGCCCATGCCGGTGAGTAGTATACCGGTGGCGTGTTTGCCTATTTCCTCGGCAACGGAGTTAAAAAGCAACTCTACCGATGGGCGGTGGCGGTTAACTGGATCGTTGCGTGATAGTTGGCAGTATAATAGGCCGTCGACTTTTTTCACCGTGAGGTGATCGTTGCCCGGGGCTATGTAAATGCAGCCTTTTTCGATGCGTTGCTCGTGCTCGGCTTCATACACTTTCATTTTACAGGCATTGTCCATTCTCATTGCATACGACGAGCTAAAAATTGGCGGAATGTGCTGAGCAATGACAATGGGTGGAAAGTGCGCGGGAAAACGGGTAATGACTTCTTTTATGGCTTCGGTGCCTCCGGTAGACGCGCCGATGGCCACTAGGTGTAAAGGATTGAACTTGATGGTGTCTGGACGGGTGACCTTTAAGTGGGATTGGGCTTGGATCTCAGGTTCTGGCAGTGGACGGGGCACAGAAGCTGCGGCTACTTTTATCTTGGTATAGAGTTCGTCAGCATATTTGGACATTTCTTGGGCGACATTCATTTTTGGCTTGGCCAAAAAGTCGATAGCACCGAGTTCTAGCGCTTCAAGGGTGGCTGGGGCACCTGCTTCGGTTAATGTCGAGATCATGATCACCGGCATTGGCCGTAATCGCATCAAATTTCTTAAAAAGGTAATGCCGTCCATGCGCGGCATCTCTATATCAAGCGTCAGTACATCGGGGTTAAGCCGCTTGATTTGGTCTCTGGCATCATAAGGATCTTCTGCCGCACCAACAATTTGAATGTCGTCAAAGGCACTGAGGATCTCTGCTATTAAGCTGCGGATAAGCGCAGAGTCATCAATGATAAGGACTTTAATTTTCTTCATGATTAAAACAACTCGATGTTACTTTCAGTTTCATTTTGTACAACATCATCGGCATACTGGCGTTCTCGTCGTTGTACTGTATCGTTGTGCATGCTGCGCAGTTTTTTTACTTGTGCCCGACCGGTTAGTGGGTCAAACATCACTTTACGTGGCCAAGGGCCCCCGGTGTCATTGGCGACTATAGGGATGTTCTCTAGTTTAAGGTATTCCAACACAAATTCAACATTACCATTACCGACATCAGTCGTCATGGCGTTAATAATTTTACCGCCGCCAAATATCTTGGCTTTCATGTTGTTACGGGTGCCACCTTGTTTAATCACTTCATTGACCAGATATTCCATTGCCCAGTTGCCGTAGCGGGCGGTGTAACTGGTGGCATCACCCCAGACATCGCTGCTGTTGGCTGATTTTTGCGGTAATAGAAAGTGGTTCATACCGCCGACACCGTTGACTTCGTCCCAAACACAGGCAGAGATGCAGGAACCTAGTACGGTGGAAATAATTTCGTTGGATTTGGACACGTAAAACTCGCCAGGCAAAATCTTGGCGATGATGATGCTACGGCGTTTATCCCAAAATCGCTTGATCGTATCAAAGCCCGGTAGGGCGGGGGAGAAGTTGGCATCGTCGGTCATAACGCTCAACCCAAGTTCTGATAAATAGTTTTGCCCAAAGCTTTGAACTGTGTTTGTTTCTTCAAATTCATACTCTCAGAATGACCCAGAATTAGATAACCTCCTTTGCGCAACATTTTGGCGTATCGCGCAAACAAGGTGTCTTTAGTCGTTTGGTCGAAATAGATGACAACGTTACGGCAAAAAATAATATCAAAAGGCCCTTTTATGGGCCACTTTGCTAGTAAGTTTAGTCGCTTAAAATGAATATACGAACGCAAATCATCATTTACTTTGCAATGTTGGTTGCTCTTATCGCGCAAAAACCAGTGCTTGGCCGCATCACTGTTTAGGCCTGTGACCGATTCATTGGTGTATATACCTTTTTTAGCCTTCTCTAAAACATTGGAATCAAGATCGGTGGCGAGGATTTTAAAGTCCCAAGTTGGCCGCTTGAAGTGGTTAGCCAAGGTCATGGCGATGGAGTAGGGTTCTTCACCACTTGAGCAACCCGCAGACCAAATTCGAATGCGTCGGTCTTTTTTGTGTAACTCTTTGAGTTCTGGCACCAGCGTTTCGGTGAGATAGTCAAAATGGTGTGATTCACGGAAAAAGGAGGTTAAATTGGTGGTAATGGCATTGATAAAGTTGGAAAACTCCTGTTCTTTGTGGCTATCCATGTAACTAATGTATGCTTTGCAATCGGTCAACCTCAGGGCGCGAATACGCCGAGCGATGCGTGAATACACCATCTCTTTTTTATGCTCACCCAGTACAATACCACAGGTGTCATAGACTACATCACGGATGTAGTGGAAGTCTTCTGTGGTCATTAAAAATTCTTTTTGCGGTGCCATTCAAGTCCTAGGTGTTGTGATGATTTAGCTAGTGCCCATCCAGAAACTGGTATTGTTGGGCACTGGCTGCGCGGTACACGGATGTGCCGCTTTTTCAACTCGTTGAAAAGTAAGCGAAGTTCCACTTGCTTGAACGTAGAGGTTTCCTGAAATCTCACACGGATGTGAGTTTCAGGTGGTTCGACATTTCGACGATAGATAGTGAGATCTTTGCAAGTGAAACCCTTAACTGAACAAGGGTGTCACTTGCACAGCTTAGAGCTAAAACTCCTCCCATTGTTCGTCATCATCCGAAAAGTCCATGCCGCCGGCTGACTCTGTTGGGGCTGCTGGACTCGGTGCTGCTGGGGCGGCCGCTGCGGGTGGGGATTTGGCCGCTGGTGCGGTCGCTGGCGCGGCCGTTGGAGGTGCCATCAACGCAGGTGAATTTGCATCCATCGCAGCGCCACCATTGCCCCCGGTAGTAAAGAAGCCGAGGATTTGTCTCATGCCTCTGGCTTGGTCAGACATTGCTTCGCCTGCTGCCGAGGCTTCTTCAACCAATGCGGCATTTTGCTGGGTCATTTCATCCATTTGGGTAATGGCTTTATTGACCTGTTCTATGCCTTCACTTTGTTCATTTGACGCCATACTGATGTCGGAGATCATCGCGGTTACTCTGGAGATAGCATCAACTATCTCGCTTAACGTCGCACCAGACTCGTTAACCAGTTGGCTGCCGTCCTGTACTTTGCTGACACTGTCGCGGATAAGGTCTTTGATCTCTTTCGCCGCTGCTGCGGAGCGTTGGGCAAGGTTTCGAACCTCTCCGGCAACTACCGCAAATCCACGACCCATTTCACCGGCTCTTGCTGCTTCTACTGCGGCATTCAAGGCCAGCAGATTGGTCTGGAACGCTATTTCATCAATGACACCAATGATGTCGGCAATTTTCTTGCTCGACTCGTTGATTTCAGACATTGAATTGACCGCTCGTTTGACTACTTCACCGCCTTTTTGTGCTTTGGTGGTGGCATCTGCAGCCAAATCATTGGCCACCTTGGCGTTCTCGGCATTTTGACGGACTGTGCTGGTCATTTGCTCCATGCTCGAAGCGGTTTCTTCCAGCGAGGATGCCTGCTCTTCGGTGCGTTGGCTGAGGTCTGTATTACCTTGGGCGATTTCATCTGCGCCACTGGCCACAGCAGCCGATGAGTTGTTGATCCTTGATATGACTTCTGTCAATTTCTCGGCGGTGCCGTTGGCATCGGTTTTGAGTTTGTTGAAGGAGCCTTTATATTCACTTTCAATGCGTTTGGTCAAATCACCGTGCGCCATGGCGTCGAGCATGGTGGCGGTTTCGTCAATCACGCCTTCGGCGATGCCGACCAGTTGATTTAAGCCTCCGGCTAGGTTGAGGAAGAAACCACTCTTGCCTTCTTCTTTGAGTCGTATGGTTAAATCACCATTACCGGCAGCGTCTATCAAGTCGGCGATCTCTTTTTCTATCGCGACTTCTTCGGTGCGGTCATTCCACTCGACAACTGTGCCTATTCGTTCTCCTTCATCAGATTTAATTGGGTTGGCAATCAATCCAAAGGTGCGCGGACCGACTTCAATTTCAGTACTGTAGGTGCCTTCAAGCCGACTGATCATGCCCTGCTGATGTGCCGGATTCTTATGGAAGGTATCCATCGATTTGCCCTGCAGGCCCCTGGCATCAAAATTCGGCAACGCTGTTTGAATGTCTCTTTCAGCATTCAGCATCATCTCGTTGACTGCACGGTTGAGATAAATGATTTCGTTGTCGGCATTGGCAATCATGGTGTTGGTGGTGACATTGTCGAGTGCCTGTTTAATGCGCGAGTTTTCGTCGGCAATGCGGCGTTCTTCGAGTTGGGCGGCTAACTCTTCGGTCATGTCGCTCCATTCTACCACTGTGCCTAATCGTGCGCCTTCCTCGTCAAATATCGGTGTAGCCACCAAGTCAAAGGTCAATCCGGCCAGTGGCAGCTGGGTTTTGTAGGTCGTGGTGAGGTTTTCAATCATGCCACGTTGATGTCTGGGGTCTTTATGGAAGTCATCAACGCAGGTGCCTATCAGTTTGTCTGCATCAAACTTGGGCAATACTGTACGTAATTCCGTTTCATTACCTTTCATCATTTCACTGACTGAATCATTGGTGTAGATAATGTTGAGGTCGTTATCGGCCATCATGACGTTGGCTTGACATCTGTCGAGGGCAATCTTGATTCGCGAATTGTCGCGGGCTAGTACTTCCAGCGCTTGCGTGGCTGCGAGTTCTGCCGTCATGTCACTCCACTCTACTACGGTACCAAGGCGCTCACCTTGGTCATCGAAAATTGGCGTGGCTATCAGGTCAAAGGTCAATCCGGAAATTGGTAAACGGGTTTGGTAAACTTCGTTGAGATTTTCGAGCATGTTACGCTGATGGGCTGGATTTTTATGGAAATCGTCAACACAGGTGCCAATCAGTTTTCTGGCGTTAAAGTTAGGCAAGGCGTCACGCAATTTGGCCTCGTTGCGTTGCATCATTTCTGTGACCGAAACATTGGTGTAGATGATGTTCAGATCGTTGTCAGCCATCATGACGTTGGCTTGACATTTGTCGAGGGCAATCTTGATTCGGGCATTGTTGCGGGCTAGTTCTTCCAGCTCTTGCGAGGCTGCGAGTTCTGCGGTCATGTCACTCCACTCAACTACGGTACCAAGGCGTTCACCTTCGGTATCGAAAATTGGGGTGGCTATCAGGTCAAAGGTCAATCCGGCAACGGGTAATCGGGTTTGGTAAACTTCGTTGAGATTTTCGAGCATGCCACGTTGATGTTTGGGGTCTTTATGGAAATCATCAACACAGGTGCCAATCAGTTTTCGTGCATTAAAATTAGGCAAAGCGTTACGCAACTGGGCTTCATTGCGTTGCATCATTTCACTGACTGAGTCGTTGGTGTAGATAATGTTGAGATCGTTATCAGCCATCATGACGTTGGCTTGACATTTGTCGAGGGCAATCTTTATTCGGGCATTGTTGCGAGCCAGTTCTGCCAACCCATCCTCGGCTGCGAGTGATTCGGTGACGTCATCCCATTCGACTACGGTGCCAATCCGGGCGTTGTCGTCATCGAATATTGGGGTGGCGATTAGGTTAAAAGTCAAGCTGCCCAATTTGAGTTTGGTGTTGTAAGAGCTGGTCAAATTGCTGATCATTGCCCGCTGATGGGCCGGGTTGACATGGAATCCATCAACATTGGTGCCTAGCAGGGCTGCTGCAGTAAAGTTTGGTAATACAGTGCGTAATTCAGTCTCGTTACGCTGCATCATCTGGCCAACGGAATCATTGAGGTAGACGATATTGAGATCGTTATCGGCCATCATTACATTAGCCTGACATTTGTCCAAGGCACTTTTGATTCGGGTGTTCTCTGCGGCCAATTGTTTTTGTTCGGAAATGTCAGTGGCAAATTTAACCACCTTGTATGGTTTGCCATTGGCATCAAGAATGGGGTTATAGCTGGCCTGGATCCACACTTCTTTGCCGTCTTTACCGATGCGTTTGAAATCGTCTGATTGGAATTCGCCCCGGTTGAGTCTGTCCCAAAATTGCAGGTACTCATTGGAGCCCCTGACTTTTGGGTCGACGAACATATTGTGGTGCTTACCGACCACTTCGTCGAGCATGTATCCCATGGTATTGAGGAAATTGTTGTTGGCGGTAATGATGGTACCGTCAAGATCGAATTCAATCACTGCTTGTGATCGGTCAATCGCATTGAGTTTTGCTTTGAGCTCAGCAAGCTCGGCCTCCTGTGCCTTGTAGCCACTGCTGATCTGAATCCCGGCCATATTGATTTTCATTGTATAAATCCCCTAACGAATTTAAAGAGTGTGTCCGTTACTGCTGATTATGCTTGAAAACTTTTCTGCTGTTGTTGTTATGTTGCGCCACTAGGCCTCAGCTGAAAGTCAGTATTTTTTTTAAATCGAGTAGTACCACCATTTTCTCGCCAACGTTGACCAATCCCTTGAGAAATTCACGGTTATCGGCTTCACCTACATCTGGTGCTCGGGTACTGTCGGTATGGTTGACTGAATAGACATCTGAGACTGCATCAACCACCATGCCGATGATCTTTTCGCCTTCTTCCAATTTGGCTTTGACCACTATGACTACGGTTATATCGCCATAAGGTATTTGTTCAAGGCCAAAACGTAGCCGCAAATCGACAATTGGCACTATGGTACCGCGCAGATTCATCACACCCTGAATAAAGATCGGCTGATTGGGGATGGTAGTGGTGGCATCAAAACCCCGGATCTCTTGAATAGAGAGTATATCTATGCCGTATTCTTCGTTGGCCATGAAAAAGGTGAGATATTGATCCTGATCCTGGTTGTTTTCGTTGTGGTCTATTTGGTTTTGCACTTGGGCAAGTTGTTTATTGGTCATAATCGTTACACCACCAGTTGATGATCGTTTAATGAACGCATTTTATTACGGTGCTGTTTTTTGAGGCCTGCAAGTGATATCACGCCGCCGATGTCGATAATGAGTGAGATAGTACCGTCTCCAAGTATGGTTGCGCCTGAAATACCTTCAACTCGCTGGTAATTCGCTTCGAGGCTTTTGATCACGACCTGTTGTTGAGCCAACAGATCATCGACCAGCAAACCGATATGGCCAAATTCGCTTTCTACAATGACCAATATGCCCTGAGTTAGACTTTCTATCACTGCCTCGTGATTGAATATTTGATCCATTCTTAATATTGGAATGTATTCGTCACGCTGGCGGAATAACTCTAAATCGCCACCGACATTGTTCACTTGCTTCGGTGTCATTTGAATCGATTCAATTATGTTGACCAGAGGTATGATATAGGTGTTGCCACCAATGGTGACCAGTTGACCGTCGAGTATCGCCAGTGTTAAAGGCAGCCGTATGGTGAACGTGGAACCTTGATTGATTTTTGAATTGACTTCGACAGTACCGTTGAGTTCCTGGATGTTGCGCTTGACGACATCCATGCCAACGCCGCGGCCAGATAGATCGCTGACTTCTTCTTTGGTCGAAAAACCGGGCAAGAAAATCAGGTCGATAATTTCCTGTTCGGTAAACTCATCCTCTTCTTGGATAAGCCCTTTGGCGATGGCTTTAGTGCGGATTATTTGTGGGTCTATGCCTTTGCCGTCATCGATGATTTCAATAATGATATTACCACCTTGGTGGTAAGCGTTCAGGGTGACAGTACCACTTTCGCTTTTACCCATAGCGGTTCGTTCTGCTGGGGTTTCTAAACCATGATCCAGTGAGTTTCGAATTAAATGAACCATTGGATCAGAGATTTTTTCCATCACTGTTTTGTCTAGTTCAGTGGTTTCACCGAGCAATTTCAGCTCAACTTGTTTACCCAGTTTCTGTGAAATATCTCGGACCAAACGAGGAAATCGGCTGAAGACAAAGCTGATAGGCAGCATTCGTATTTGCATGACGCTTTCTTGCAACTCGCGGGTATTCGTGGCCAGTTGGGCGAGTCCTTCGAGCATCAACATACGGCGATTTTCGGTGAATTCGCCTTCGCCGTACTGACTCAGCATCGCTTGAGTGATCACCAGTTCACCTACCATATTGATCAGCGAATCGACTTTTTCGATGCTGACTCGGATAGAGGTTGCTTCGGGGTTTTTTTTGTTTTCTTTTTCTTTAACTATCACCGGGGTTTCTGTATCTGGGAGCGCTTGCTCTTTGACTGCAACAGGTTCTGGTGTCACCGGTTGAGATGTGGCTGGGCTGACAGCTGGCCCAGTGTCGGCTGCTACCTCTACAGTTTCAACTGTTTCAACTGTTTCAACTGTTTCAACTGTTTCGGCCTCATCGCATTCAATGATCAATTCGGCATCATCAAGGACCCATTCAAATATTTCTTCAATCTTGTCTTTGTTGGTGTCGCTGACTAGGGTGATCTGCCAGTTTAGATAGCTGTCGTCGGGGACCAAATCGTGATAGGGCGGCAGGTTGTCAATGTTGGCCAAAATGGACATTTCACCAAGGTCTGCCAACTCCAGAAACATGAAAATGGGTTCATTGCCGGTTTTGAACAGGTGAGGCTCGGGTTTGAAAAAGATATGCCAAGTTTTGCTGCCTGACGAACTATTCTGTTGTGGTGGTTTTATCGGATCATTATAGGCATCATCGAAAAAGCCGAAAGCACCCGGTTGGTCCATGGCAGTCTCTTGCTTGGCAGGTGATGTGCTTGCATCACCGATATCTTCATCATTGAGGATAGCGAGGAACTTTTTGGTGATCTCGCTGGACAGGCTGGTGTCTGGTTCTTCTTCAGCTTTTAGGGCATTTAACATGTCTCGCAGGCAATCTACTGCCTTTAGAAACAAGTCAACATGAAAAGTTTGAACTTCTCGGGTGCCTTCACGGATTTGGTCGAGCAGGGTTTCGAGCTCGTGGGTAAAATCGGCGACAACGCTAAAACCAAAAGTACCGCTGCCGCCTTTAATGGAATGGGCTGCACGAAAAATGGTATTGAGGGTTTCAGAATCGGTATCGCCTGGGGTCAGTGCCAATAGCTCTGATTCCATGATGTCGAGACCTTCGAAACTTTCTTCGAAAAAGACCTCGTAGAATTGACTCAGATCGATGCTCATAACAACATGCCTTTTGAATTATTGTATGTTGGTTAGCGTATGACTTTTTGAATAACAGCCAACAGTTGGTCCGGATTAAACGGTTTAACTATCCATCCGGTTGCCCCCGCAGCCCGCCCCTCGTGTTTTTTCTCAGTGCCTGACTCGGTGGTCAGCATCAACAAAGGGGTAAACTTGTAGGCGGGCAGGGTGCGCAAATGTTTGATTAGGGTGATGCCATCCATGTTGGGCATATTGACATCGGATATCACGGCGTCAAAGGATTGGGTTTTGGCTATTTCCAATGCTTCGAGGCCGTCTTTGGCATCAACAACTTGATAACCTGCTTTTTTCAGGGTAAATACGACCATCTGACGCATTGATGCGGAGTCGTCCACTGCCAGGATTCTTTTCATTTATATTGTTCCTCTCTGATCGCCCGGCCGGCTACAGTTTTAAAAATTCGTTGACGCCAATGCATTTGGCTGTCGTTGTTAATGGCTCACTGGTGCCTTGCCAAGCAATTTGATGTCCAATGCTAATCAGGCTTTTTTGCACCACGCAAAATAATTGTAAACAAGCAGTATCGGCTTTTTCGACTTCGCTGATGTCCAGTACGACATCTTCACCCGAGTCCATTAAGGCGGAGATCTGGCCATGTAGTTCTTCGACATGATTGATGATAAGCTCAGTTGGTAATTTCAATGTCAAAATAATTTCCCGCTGGGTGTTTGGCTCAAAAAATCCGCAAGAGCTTAATAACCTTAGCTTATTCACAGATTTTAAATGTAGTATGGTATGTATCATAGTAGCCAAAAATTTGAATTTATCCAGAGCGTTAAGGGATAAATTCGAATTTGTTTTGGCTGGCTTAGTTGTCTCTAGTGTGCCAGTCGAACTTGTGTTAACCATTATTTCATAAGATTGACATTAAACTTGCTCGTAATGCCCAAGTCGCCGACCAAATCGGCAAGTTGGTTATAATCGTTGGCCCATTGTTCCTGTGCGGTCAGCTCAACAGGGCGGTAAAAGTCATGCGTTTCACCAGTTTGGTTATTTTTTATTCCTTGGGCCGTTTAGGAAGAATAACTGGCAGTTGCACTTGTTGCACTATTTGCGTATGTTGCATTCATTAGCGTAGAATGTGAATGTAGAAAAGCAAGGCTTGTTGATTCAGTTTTTATTGATTGTCATCTACTCTTGTTAATGTAATGGCACAAATGGGCAATAAACAAATGGTTTTCTCATGACCCCACCAGTACAGAGCAATGAATTCGTTTCGACCCAGCAAGCGGCAGAGTTGCTGAGCGTTTCTATTCGCACAGTACAGTCGTGGGTAGCAAAGGGCGTGTTACCCGCGTGGAAAACACCGGGTGGTCACTGTCGAATATTGCGCAGCGAAATCGATAGCCGACTGCACGAAAAGCAACAGTTTATTGACAATATCGGTAGCGTAAAAACCGTCAATGTCATGGTCATTGAAGATGAACCTGTATTGCTCGAACTTTACCGTTTTCGTATTGAATCGTGGGATATTCCGTTAAAACTGGATATGGCAACCAATGGTTTTGAGGGATTGATTTTGGCGGGCAAGTGCAATCCGGATATTATTATCACAGATTTGATGATGCCGGGTATGGATGGGTTTCAAATGTTGAAAGCATTGGAGCATAACAAAGTCCTCAACAATACCCGGATCATTGTGGTGACGGCATTGACGGGCGAAGAAATTGAGCAGCAGGGCGGATTGCCTGGCAATATTATGGTTATGCACAAGCCAGTGCTGTTTGAGGTGTTGGAAAGTGAGGTTCGGGCGTTGCAAGGGGCTGAGACTTTGGCCTTTAGAAAAGACTAAAAGATTAAAAGATTAAAAGATCTCACTTTTTTGTGCTCCTGCAAAAAAGAAATGCCGACCATCCATGGTCATAACTACCGTGGTCCTACCTTTTGATTTTTAAGCCGAAGGCGCTCTAAAAATCCGCCCACTCATCCTTAGGTTTAGCGACCGCAGTCGAAACCGCAGGCCGTTGCTGGCCTGACTGCTCATTCACAGTAAAAAAGCTGAGCATTTGTTTCATCGACCGAGCCTGATCGGCCATCGATTCACCCGCTGCTGTGGCCTGTTCAACCAGTGCCGAGTTTTGCTGGGTCATGCTATCTATCTGGGTGATGGCGGTGTTGACCTGATTTATCCCTTCTCGTTGCTCGTTTGAGGCTTTGTTTATTGCGTCTATCATTTGGGTGACATTACTGATTGCCGAGACAATTTCTTGCAGCGTTTCCCCGGACTCGTTGACCAGCTGAGTACCGTCATGTACTTTGGTGCCGCTGTCGCGAATGAGGTCTTTGATTTCTTTGGCCGCTGCGGCAGAGCGTTGTGCCAGATTTCGTACTTCTCCAGCGACTACCGCAAAACCACGCCCCTGCTCCCCCGCCCGGGCGGCTTCAACGGCAGCATTGAGCGCAAGCAGGTTGGTTTGGAAAGCAATTTCGTCTATCACGCTGATAATATCGGTTATTTTTTTACTGGATTGGTTGATCTTGACCATCGCATCGACCGCCCGGCTCACCACCTGACCGCCTTGCTTTGCTTTGGTCGTGGCCTGCTGTGCCAGCGTACTGGCGGTGCTGGCGTTATCGGCATTTAAGTTCACGGTGTCGGTCATTGCTACCATGCTGGCGGAGGTTTCTTCCAGTGCAGAGGCTTGGGCTTCGGTGCGCCGACCCAAATCGGCATTACCTTGGGCAATTTCACTCGACCCCAGTGCCACCGAACTGGCGGAATTATTGATATTGCCTATTACCTCGGTTAATTTATCAGCGGTGGCATTGGCATCGCGCTTTAATTTGTCAAAAGCACCGCGATAGTCGCTAGTGATCCGCTCCGTCAAATTGCCATGGGCCATGGCATCGAGCATATGGGCCGTTTCGTCGATAACCCCGTTGGCGATACCGATTAGACCATTGAGGCCCTGAGCCAATATTAGGAAGAATCCTTTCTTACCCATTTCCTCTATTCTTACAGTCAGATCGCCGTTACCTGCCCCTTTGAGCAAATCGGCAATTTCGCCTTCAATGGCGACCTCTTCAGTCCTGTCGTTCCATTCGACAACGGTACCGATGCGCTTGCCTTCGCTGCTAACAATCGGATTGGCGATCAGGCCAAAGATGCGTCTGCCGACGACAATCTCGGTTTTAAAGGTTGTCGATAAGTGATTGATGACGTTTTGCTGATGGTCCGGTTTGGTATGGAATATGTCCATATTGCTATCCATCAGATTGCGGCTGTCAAACTGTGGCAGTGCTTGTCGGATATCCTCTTGGGCGTCGCTCATCATTTGTTTGATGGCTGTGTTGAGGTAGATGATGGTATTGTTACTGTCGGCGATAAGCGTATTGGTTGCTACGGTATCCAGTGCTTGACGAATGCGTAGGTTTTCGTCGGCTACCCGGCGATCTTCGAGTTGAGTGGCCAGTTGCTTGGTAATATCTGACCATTCTACCACTGTACCCAGTCGTTCACCGTCATCGTCAAAGACCGGTGTGGCAATCAAATCAAAGGTCAGGTTGGCCAATGAGAAACGACTGCGATCGGTTTGATTGAGGTTTTGCAGCAATTGTTG